>JAFAWJ010000332.1 GCA_019242065.1 Chloroflexota bacterium | reverse complement strand
GATCACCGACGTCACACATGGCCTGGCAAGCAGATAGACGAGTGCGACCGCAAGGACGCTGGTGTCGTGCGCCGCGGCGAGCTCGCGTATGACGGCCACACACGCCTAAACACGCTCGCGGTTGACCGGTGAGAAGTCAAACGTGCGGCGACGACCGTTGGCTTCCTCTGTTCCACCGGGCCGGTACTTATGAGCCTAGCCCAGGCGACCACCGAGTCGATCCACCGACGGAGCGCACCGCGCGTGGGTTCAAGCGCGGCGTCGCCTGGACTGTCGGTAACTCTGCGTCCGCGCCACCGCAATCGTTGCAAGGCCCTGGGCAACGGGATAGGCTCGGAAGTAAGGGGAATAAGCCGTGGCTCTACGACGCACGACGGAACTCGACTATCTAGACGCCGTCGGCCTCCAGCGCTTTCACCTCAAGCTGTACACCGGCATCGGCCTGGCGCAAATTCTGGATGGGTTCGAGGTCGGCATTCTCAGCTTTGCCATACCCGGCATCATCCGCGACTTGCAGGCGTCGCCCGGCGTCATCGGCGTGGTCGCCGCGCTGCAGAATCTGGGCTTGCTCGTGGGCGCACTCGTGGCCGGCCATCTCGCCGACCGGATCGGTCGGCGCTGGCCATTCACGTTCGCGCTGGTCCTGTATCCGCTCGGCGCGCTGCTGTCTGCGCTGGCGCCGAACGTCGGCGTACTCATGCTCGGCCGGTTCATCGGCGGGCTCGGAATCGGTGGTCAGTGGCCTGTGACGTTCACGCTGGTGGCCGAGTTCACGCCGACGAAGTGGCGCTCGAAGGCGATGCCCGGTATGCTGCTGGGCACCAGCATCGGGCTGCTGCTGGCATCGCTGGTCGGTGTGTTCGTGATCGTGCCCTACGGTTGGCGACTGGGTATTGGCCTCGGCGTCATTCCGGCGCTGCTGGCGATCTGGGTACGTATGTCTTGCCCGGAGTCAGTCCGTTACCTGTTGAACGTCGGGCGTGTCGAGCAGGCTCGTAACATCGTGTGCGAGATCGCGGCACAGGCGGGCGACCAGCTCGAGTTCGTCGATCAACCCGCGGCCGCCCCGCCCCAGGTCCTGGTTGCCGCGGTTGACCGGCCCAGGGCCAGCATCGCTCCGTATCTCGGAACGCTGATCGCGCTGACGACGACCATCTTCTTTTTCAACATCAGCGGCTATGGCGCGCAGACGTGGGTACCAAGCCTGTTCATCGCGAACGGCGTGACTCAGCTGCAGAGCTTCCAGTTGGTCTTCCTGAGTTCGCTGCTGGCGCCAGTGTTCGCCACGGTCCTGGCCGCGGGGACGATGGACCTCGGGCGTGAGCGACGATTCTCGCTGGGAGTCATCGGCATTTTCGGGGGTCTCGCCTTTGCGGGCCTGGGCGTGGCGTTCATCACAGGCAGCAGCCTGGCGTGGGTCGTGGTGGCGCAGACCTGTTTTGGAATCGCGTATTCGGCCGTCAACAGCATCTACTACACGCTCGGGACGGAGCTGTTTCCGACGCGCATCCGCGGCAAGGGGGTGGCCTACGCGACGGGCATCGGTCGTCTCGGCGCGGTGGTTGGCCCCCCGCTCATCGGCATCTTCCTGGGCGTCGGGATCAGCGCGAACAACGTGATCTTCCTGGCGGCGCTACCGATGGTGATTGGCGGTGTCATCAGCCTCGTGTTCCTCAGACGACCGACCAAGGATATGAGCCTCGAGCAGGCGTCGATGGCCGTGCCGGTCTCAGTCGCTGCCCGAAGCTGAGCTCGACTTGAAGGTGGGAGCGCTGCTGCACGCTCGACGCCCGGCGGCGCACCAGAGTCAGGGCCGCGTTCTCCCCGGAGGTCGGCTGATCGAGGCATGCAAGCCATGACCGCACCTGCATTCGTTCCTGGCCTGGACCTCAGCAAAAGCTACTACGCTGAGGCCGTTGGGCCCATCCTCGCCGCGCGTTATCCGCGGCTGAGTTATGCGGCGGGGCTACTGGCCACCGGCAGTGAGAACCTCGGCTTCGATACGCCGCGCTCCATGGACCACTGGTGGGGCCCCAGCCTGGAGATCTTCCTGCGCTCTGAAG
>JAFAWJ010000327.1 GCA_019242065.1 Chloroflexota bacterium | reverse complement strand
TCGCGGCGGTACATGTTCGAGCCGGCGACGGTGCACGTCCAGCCGGAGTCGATCACCGTCGAGGAAGTCGAGCAGGTCTACTACGAGGTCGCCGAACGCGACAAGGTCGAGGGCCTGCTGTCACTCATCGCCCAGGACCCGCCCGAGCGCGCCATGATCTTCCGCCAGATGAAGGTCGGCGTCGACCGCCTGGTCTCCATGCTCAAGCGTCGCGGCCTGCCGGTGGCCGCGATTCACGGTGACATGAGCCAGAAGTTACGCGAGCAAGTCTTGCGCGATTTTCGCGAAGGCAAGCTGACGTTCCTGGTGGCCACCGATGTGGCGGCGCGCGGGCTGGATATCCCCGAGGTGTCGCACGTGTTCAACTACGACATTCCCGAGGACTCCGAAGCGTACGTCCACCGCATCGGCCGCACCGCGCGCGCCGGTCGCTCGGGGCGGGCGGTCACCTTTGTCGGCGAGTGGGACGCCGACAAACTGCCGCCCATTCAGAAGCTGGTAGGCCACCGCCTCGAGCGGCGCGTCCTGCCTATGTACGAGACGAAGAACTAGGGTCGCTGCTGCCGGCGTGCTCGCCGGCTTCGAGCACCGCGCGGCGGGTCAGCACCCTGGCCAGGTGCGCGCGATAGTCGGGACTGGCGTGAATGTCGCCCTGGACGTCGATGCCATCGGCTACCGTCTGCACCGCCGCTTTGACGGCCTCCTCTTCGAGCGGCTGGCCGACCAGCGCCTGCTCGACAGCCGTCGGTCGGTAGGCTTTCGGCCCGACACCCGTCACGCCAATTCGTGCCGCGGAGATCGTGCCGTTCTGCACGGAGATCACCGCGCATACACCCGTGAGCGCGTAGTGGCTCGCCGGCTGGTCGAACTTCTGGTACGCGGCACCCGCGCCCGCCGGCTGCACGTTCAGCCGTACCTCGCGGATGATCTCTTTTTCGTCCAGCGCCGTGGTCAGCATGTCGACGAAGAAGCTGTCGAAGTCCAGGTCGCGCTCGCCACCACGGCCCACCGCGCGGACCGAACCCCCGAGCGCCAGAGCCACCGCCGGCAGGTCGCCGGCCGGATCGGCGTGGGCGATCGCTCCAGCCAGCGTGCCTTTCGCGCGCACCTGCGGGTCGCCCACCTCGTGCACCGCGTCCACCAGCACCGGCGCCGCGGCGGCTGCTTCGGGTGACAGGCCGATCTCACGGTAGGTGGTCATCGCCCCGATCGCCAGGGAACCGTTCTCACGGCGCGTGTACGACAGCCCCGGGATGCGCCCGATGTCGACCAGCAGCTGGGGCTGGGCCAGGCGCAGCTTCATCAACGGCAGCAGACTGTGCCCGCCGGCCAGAATCTTGGCGTCTTCGTTGTCCAGCAGCCCGACGGCTTCCTCCAGGCTGGACGGCGCCGCATACGCGAACTTGGCAGGAAACATGGCTCAGCGAGCTCCCGCGGTGACTGGAGCGGCTTCGGACGTCGCGCTGTCGGGCTTCTCGAACGGCTCCTCGCCGCGCAGCTTGCGCCCCGCCGAGAGCGCCGACTTGACGATGTTCTGGTAGCCGGTGCAGCGGCACAGGTTGCCGTCGAGCCCGTGGCGAACTTCGCTCTCGGTCGGGTTCGGGTTGTCGCGCAAGAGCTGATCGATGGTCACGACCATGCCCGGTGTGCAAAAGCCGCACTGCAGACCGTGCTCCTCCCAGAACGCCTGCTGGATCGGGTGGAGCTTACCGTTCGGTTCGGCGTAGCCCTCGATGGTCTTGATGTCGGCCCCGTCGGCCTGGACGGCGAGGATCGTGCACGACTTGACGGCCACGCCGTTCAGCAGAATCGTGCATGCGCCGCACTGCGACGTGTCGCACCCAACGTGGGTGCCGGTCAGTCCGAGCTGTTCGCGAATGAAGTACACCAGAAGCTGCCGCGGTTCGACCTCGCGGGTGTACCGCGTTCCGTTGACGGTCACCGCGACGGTGTGCATCCCCGGCTCCTGCGTCTGGGTTTGAGCCATCAAAAGCGTGCCTCACAGAGGGTCATGAATCCCTATCAGGCTACCAGTCTGCAGCGCGTGCTTCCAATCCGCGAGCACCCGCCGATCGTGCGGGAAGGCCAGCTCGTCGGGTAAATCCTCGATCGGAAAGCGACGTACTTCGCTGACCTCGTGGCCGTCGGGGGTCGGCTCGCCCGCGACAACCTCGCCCGAGTACACGACCAGCACCACCGGGGAGCCGCGCTCCGAGTACACGCCGACAATGCCGGTGAGTCGCACCTCGAGTCCGATCTCTTCCGCGACCTCGCGCACCGCGGCTTCCTCGAGGACTTCGCCGCGATTGACGTACCCGGCGGGAAAGCTCCACAGACCCGCACCAGGATCGACACAGCGTTTGCCGAGCAGCACGCCCTGCTCGTTGCCCAGCACGACCGCGGCGGCGACCTTGGGATCGAGGTAGTAGACGAAGCCGCACGCGGGACAGGTCGGCCGTTCGCGGTCCTCCTGGTGCCTGGCCACCAGCGGCGTTCCGCACTGCAGGCAAAAGCCGGCGCTGTGTCGGTGATCGTGCGTCACGCGAGCTCTGCGTCGGGATCGAGCTCGAGCAGGCGCGCGTAGTCCTCCGGGCGGTCGACATCACGGACGATGTCCGGGTCCGCGAAATGGACCGCTTCGACGGCCTCCGGGTGCGCACGCAGGTACTGCGCGCCGCCCACGTCGCCCTCCTGGATCATCAGCGACGGGAACAGCGAGCGAGTGATGAACACCGGGACCCCGCGCACGCCGCCAGCTTCGGTCATCGCCGCTGGACGGCCGCTGACCTGCTGCCGATGGGCCAGCTCACGCAATGCCTCGGGGGTCACCAGCGGCATGTCAGCCGGATAGATGAACACGCCCCGCGCCTCTGATACAACGGCCGCCAGACCGCCACGTAGCGAGGTACTGACCCCTTCGCGCCACTGGTCGTTGAGAACGACCGTGGCGCCGGTCGCCTCGCATTCGGGGATGAGCTGGTCGGCGGCATGCCCCAGGACGACGATGACCTGGTCGGTCGGTACTGCCAGGGCGGTGTCGATGGCACGCCGCAGTAGCGAGGTGCCCCGGAATTTGAGGAGTTGTTTGGGTTGCCCCATACGGCTGGAGCCGCCAGCGGCGAGGATAACGGCTGCCAGCACTGTGGGCGTGTTTACACCGCGACCGCGACTGAAGCGCGCTGACGCTGGGCCGGCGCCTGCGGCAATTTGCCGTTCTTGGCGGCCAGCATTTGCGCCAGGACCGACACGCCGATCTCCTCGGGCGACTGTGCGCCAAGGTCCAGCCCGATCGGACCGTGCAGTCGATCCATCTGTTCCTCGGTGAGACCCGCGTCGATCAGCCGCTGGCGGCGCTCGCGCTGGGTCTTGTTGCTGCCGACAGCGCCGACGTAGCGGGCGTCGCTGCGCAAGGCGCCCAGCAGGGCGGGATCGTCGAGTTTGGGATCATGGCTCAAGACCGCGACGTACGCGTTGTTGCTGAGCGGATGCCCCTTGAGGTAGTCGTCCGCGTGCATGATGTGGATCTCGTCGGCCGTCGGAAACCGTTCTTTGGTGGCCCAGGCGCCCCGCGCATCCACCACCACAATCCGGAAGCCGCCCACGTCTTTGGCCAGTTGCGCCAGCGCGACGCCGATATGCACGGCGCCGAAAATCACGATCGTCGGCTGCGCCGGATAGGTGTCGACGAAGATGCGGGTCGGACCCTCGGGCGCGTCGTCGTAGCGCAGCTGACCGGGCCGGCCCTCGCGCAACTGGTCGATCGCGTCCTGCGCGACGCGGTCGTCGAATGCGTCACCCTGCTGCACGCTGCCGCGATGCTTGCCGAACTCCCAGGCCAGCAGGCCGCTGCCTTGCTCCGGACCGTCGACCACGTAGGCAAACGCCACGGGCTTCTCGGTGGGGAAGGCCTTGCCGAACGGCTGGATGAAGACTTCGATCTGGCCGCCACAGGCCAGGCCGACGTTGAAGGCCATCTCGTCGCTGATGCCGTAGGGCACCAGGCGGGGATGGTCCTCTTCGATGACCTGCTTGGCGTGCTCGACGACGTCGTTTTCGACGCAGCCCCCGGAGACGGAGCCGACGAATTCGCCGTCGTCGGCGATGGCCATCTTGGCGCCCGGTCGTCGCGGGGCCGAGCCGTAGGCCTGGACGACGGTCGCGACCGCGACCTTCTTGCCGGCTGCCTGCCAGCGCTCGATGTCAGGGAGAAGTTCGTTCATAGAAGTCAGGACTCAGAAGTCAGATTTGTAATAAAAGGGTACCTCTCCCCGTAGTGACGACACGTCTGATTTCTGATTTCTGACTTCTGAGTTCTCACAGAGCCAGATGTTTGCCCAGCGCCTGGAGGCTCGCCAGGTTATGCGCGCTGGCAAACAAATTGACGTGCGGCAGCGCCGCGCTCATGCCCCGCGCCAGCGGCCGGTAATCCTCATTGCCGAGCAACGGATTCAGCCAGATCACCCGCGCCGCGCGCCGCTGAATCTGCTCCATCTCGTGCTCCAGCACGCTCGCGTCGCCCGTATCCAGCCCATCGCTCATGATCAGCACGATCGTGTGCTTGTTCACCGTCCGCAGCGACCAGTCGGCGTTGAAGGTCTTCAAGCTCTCGCCGATGCGCGTGCCACCGGACCAGTCAGGCACCTCACGGGTGATGCGATCGAGCACCGTGTAGATGTCGCTGGACCGGAAGTAGTCGGTCACCCGCGTCAGCCGGGTGGAAAACACGAAGCTCTCGACGCGCCCAAGGGTGTTCTGCAGCGCGTAGATGAACTGCAGCAGGAACTTGCTGTAGGTGTCCATGCTGCGGCTGACGTCGCAGATCAGCACGATCTTCGGCTTGCGAATCTTGCGCTTCTTGCGCGCCAGCTCGACGACCGTGCCGCCGTACTTGATGTTGCGGCGCATCGTGCGGCGCAGGTCGATGGCGTGGCCGCGCTGGGTCGACCGATAGCGGCGGCTCTCGCGGGTGGCCAGTCGGCGGGCGACGACCATGATCGCGCGGGCGATGTCCTGCATCTCGTCGGGGACGAAGGTGCTGAAGTCGCGGGTGGCCAGGACCTCGACAGGCGAGTAGAGCGGCATGTCCATGCCTTCCTCGTCCTCGTCGGCCTCGGCCTGATCGCCTTCGGCGACTTGCGGCTGGGGCATGTCCTCACCCTGGGCCTGGTCATCCTGTGTGGCGACGCCGTCCTCGCCGCGTTCCTGCATGAGCTCCTGCAGGCGCCCGCGCCAGAATTCGTCGAAGCTGGCGTCGTGGATGGGGATGTCTTCGGGCTTGGCGGTCAGCACGGACCGCAGCGCGGTCTTGAACTCCTGGCGGTCGCTGATGTCGACCGCGTCGGCAGTCCGAATCGCGTCGATGACTTCCGAGGGCGTCACGAGCATCTCGCGCTCGCGCAGCAGCCGACAGAAGTCGATGATGTTGCGCTGGAGGTCGCTATGTCGAGCCTTGCGTGGCATCAGGTCCGCGTGCTGGTTAGCGTGAAACCAGCTCCTTGTCCACCCGCTGGGCGATCTGTGGTGGCTGGCTGCGCAGGCCATCCTCGTCGAGGGTGGTCAGCTCGCCGACGATCGACTCCGTCCGCGACCCCGCCAACCGCGAGACGTCATCGCGATCCTTGAGGATCGCCCCGAGCGTCTCGGTGACCGACTCGGACTCCAGGTGATCCGCGTGCAGCGCCATCAGGCTCATCGCCCAGTCGAGCGACTCGGCCATGCCCGGCGTCTTCGACAGTCGAATCCGGCGCACGACCTGCATGAAGGCCGCCACCTGCTCGGCCAGCAGATGGTTGATGCCGTCGACCTTGGTTTCGATGATGCGGACTTCCTTGTCGAAGTCCGGATAGTCGATCCACAGGTACAGGCAGCGCCGCTTCAACGCATCCGACAGCTCGCGGGTGCGGTTGGACGTCAGCACCACGTAGGGCCGATGGCTGGCGTGCACCGTCCCCAGCTCGGGGATGGTGACCTGGAAGTCAGACAGGATCTCGAGCAGAAACGCCTCGAACTCTTCGTCGGCGCGATCGACCTCGTCGATGAGCAGCACGGGCGCCTTGTCCTCACGCGTGATCGCGTTCAGCAGCGGCCGCTTCAGCAAGTAGGGCTCAGAGAAGATCTCGGCTTCCTGCTGGCGGATGTCGTGCTTTTCGCCGACGGCTTCCTCCAGGCGAATGTGGAGCATCTGCTTGGGATAGTTCCACTCGTAGAGGGCGCTGTTGGCATCCAGGCCTTCATAGCACTGCAGACGGATCAGATCCGTGTCGAGCGCGGCGGCCAGGACCTTGGCGATCTCGGTCTTGCCGACACCCGCCTGGCCCTCGATCAGCACTGGCTTGCGCAGCCTCATCGCGAGATAGATCGTCGTGGCGATGGCGCGATCGGTGACGTAGTGTTGACCTTCGAGCTGGCTTTGGATTTCGGCAATCTGCGGTAGCAAAGTCTGTAACTCCGTTCGGTCTGACGAGACAAATTATAGGTTTGCGAGAAGAAGCGCCTGGACCATTGTGCCCTTTGTGAGCGTCTCCGTGCCCGGGTGGATCTCGAGCAGCGCATTGGCCCCCACAATCGACAGCAAGCGACTCGATGCCTGTAAGCCGGTGGTGCGGGCCACAAAGTGGTGATCGTCCCACGTCACCGTTGCGCGCTGGTACTCCGGGCGGACCGGATCGGGTCGAATGTCATGCCCCAGCGCCACCTCGACGCGAGGTCTGAACACCTGCTCCGCACCCGCCATGCGCAGCAATGCCGGGCGGACAAAAACTTCAAAGGTGATCAGCGACGAAACGGGAAAGCCGGGTAGTCCAAAGCACAGGCTGCCCTCGACCGTGGTGGCAAACGTGAGCGGCTTCCCGGGCTTGAACGAGACGCGGCCGAACTGGATGGTCGCCATGCGCTCGAGCAGCGGCTTGATGAGATCGCGCGTGCCCATCGACACGCCACCCGAGGTGATCAGCACGTTGGCGACTCCCAGCGCCTGGCGCATGGCCGACTCCAGGGCGGCCTCGTCGTCGTGCGCATGCGCCTGAAAGACGACCTCGGCGCCAACGTCCTGAGCAGCCGTCATGAGCGCAAAGCGGTTGCTATCGCGCAGGGCGCCCGGCGGTGGCGTCTGGTCTGGATCGACGAGCTCGTCGCCCGTGGCCAGCACCGCCACGCGCGGCCTGCCGAACACCGGCACCTGCACACAGCCGACGGTTGCCAGCAGGCCAACCTCGGCCGGTCCGATGCGCTGACCTCGGGTCAGCACCGTCTGCCCCTGGGTCAGGTCCATACCGCGCGGGTGGACGTTCTCGCCACGTCGGGGCTTGTGCTGCAGCAAGGCGCGCCCATCGACTTCTTCCACGTCCTCGAACATCACCACCGCGTCGGTGCCCTCGGGCAGCGACCCGCCGGTCATGATGCGCACAGCCGAGCCCGGTGTGACGCTGGCGTGGCCCAGGCGTCCGGCGGTGACTTCTTCGAGTACCTCGAGATTGGTCGCCTCGTCGCTGGCAATGACCGCGTAGCCGTCGACGGACGATCGCGGCAAGCCGGGCAGGTCGGCATCGGCCGGAATGTCCTGCGCCAGATACCGGCCGCGCGCCTGTGTCAGCCCAACCGTCTCCGTGCCCAGCGGCCTGGCCAGATCGAGAATGGCCTGCAGCGCGTCGCTAACTTCGACCATCTCATACGCGGATACACGTGGCATGCCCGTCAGCCCGCGGCCGAATTCGCTTTCCCGATCAGGCACTCGAAGAACTGGTTCATCAGCATTTTGGCCACCCCCGGCAGCATGCGCTGCCCGACGCCCGCCAGCATGCCGCCGACCTGTCCGTCGCCGTCGACCTTCACCAGGACCCCTTGCTCCGCCGCTTCGAGCGAGACTTTGGCCTGGCCTTTGACGAAGCCTGGTCCGCCGCTGCCTTCGACCTGCAGCGTGTACGACTCAGGCGCCGCCTTGTCGACGATCGCTACTTTGCCCTTGTACGTGCCGCGGATCGCGGCGACACCGACCTTCATGACCGCGTCCCAATGGTCGGGGCTGGTCTCGGTCAGCGATTCGACCCCGGGGATACACGTCCGCAGCGACTCGGGATCGAGCAGCAGATCCCAGACCTGCTGCGGCTGGCCCGGAAAGGTATAGGCTCCTTCGAGCTTCATAC
>JAFAWJ010000941.1 GCA_019242065.1 Chloroflexota bacterium | reverse complement strand
GCGTGCCGACCTTTTTTACGGCCGAGTGCTGCGCGACGGCGCTGGCGGCGATGGCGGGGCCGGCGCTGGGAGCGGCGACTGCTTCAGGTGTGCGCGGGTCTGGGGGTGGCCGCACGCTGAATGAGGCTGAGGCGCTGGCGCTGTTTGCTCAGTATGGCGTGGGGGCTGCGCGGTCGGCGGTGGCCAGCACGCCCGCGGAGGCGGCCGAGCGGGCGGCGGGGCTGGGGTCGGAGCGCGTGGTCGTGAAGATCCTGTCCAGGAGCGTGGCGCACAAGAGTGACGTGGGCGGCGTGCGCGTTGGCGTCCTGGTCGCGGACGTGGCGGCGACGTGCGAGGAGCTGCGTCGGGGTATGGCGGCCAGTGCGCTGGAGGGGTGGCTCGTCCAGGAGCAGGTCGCGGGAGGCACCGAGATGCTGCTCGGCGTCATCCGCGATGCGCAGCTCGGGCTCGCGCTCGTGCTTGGGGCGGGTGGCACGGCGGCTGAGGTGTTTGGCGACATCAGCACGCGATTGCTGCCGCTGGGTCCGACGGATGCGCGCGACATGCTTGGCGAGCTGAAGAGTCGCGTGTTGCTGGAAGGGTTTCGCGGACAGGCGCCGGGTGACGTCGAGGCGCTGGTCGAGGCGATCGAGCGGTTTGGGCAGATGGCCGTGGCGCTGGGGGCGACGCTGCTGGAGGCGGAGATCAATCCGCTCTTCGTGCTGCCGCGCGGCCAGGGGGTCGTAGCCGCCGACGGCCTGGTCGTGCTCGCGCGCTGAGCGCGGAAGTAAGCTGGGGCGACCTGATGGACGACACGCGAGTTTTGTTCTCACTTGAACCCGGCGGCGTTGCGGTGGCGACGCTGAACCGGCCAGCGGTGCGCAACGCGATCGACGACCGGATTCGGTCTGAGCTGCAGGCGATCCTGGATCGGGTCGCCGACGATCCCAGCGTGAAGGCCCTGGTACTGACCGGCAACGGGCCGGCGTTCTGCGCTGGCGGCGACATCTCCGCGATGCGCCAGCGCCTGGGTGCGCCACCTGGCAAGATGGCGGCCAGCGGCTGGATCCGCCAGCGTCGACTGCACGGCATGGTTGGCTCGCTGCATGCGCTCGAAAAGCCAACCGTCGCGGCCGTCAACGGCGCGGCGGCTGGCCTGGGCATGGACCTGGCTCTGTGCTGCGACTTCATCGTGGCCTCGGAGCAGGCGTTTTTCACGATGAGCTACGTCGCTCGCGGACTGATTCCGGACGGCGGCGGCCTGTACTTCTTGCCGCGCCGCGTGGGGCTGCCGAAGGCCAAGGAGCTGATCTACACCGCGCGACGGGTGATGGCCGAGGAGGCGCTGAAGATCGGCCTGGCAGACCGGCTGGTCGGGGCCGACGAACTGATCGCCAGTGCAGCCACCTGGGCAGCCGAGCTGGGTGCCGCGGGTGGCACGGCGCTGGCGCTGAGCAAGTCGATCATGGATCAGACCTTCGAGCTCACCGCGGACCAGGCCTTCGCGCTCGGGGCGCAGGCGCAGGCGATCTGCTACACCACGGATGAGCACCACGCGGCAGTGGCCGCGTTCCTCAACAGGCCGAGGTGAGCCGCGATGGACAAGACGATCACGATCCGAGAAGTGGGTACCCGCGACGGGATTCAGTCACTGGGCGCCTTTATCGACACTCCCCGCAAGGTTGAGCTGCTCGAAGCGCTCAGTGAGACCGGATTGCGGCGCATTGAGGCGACGTCCTTCGTCAGTCCGAAGGCGGTGCCGCAGATGGCGGACGCCACCGACGTCATGGCGCGGGTGCACCGGCGGCCGGGCGTGGCGTACGAGGCGTTAGTGCCCAACGTGCGCGGCGCCGAAGATGCCATCGCGGCGCGCATGGACGCGACGCTAGTCGTGCTGATGGCCAGTGAGGCCTTCAATCGCAAGAACGTGCGGATGAGTGTCGCGGACAGCCTCGCGCAGTCGGCCACGATCAAGTCAGTCACCGATGCGGCGGGCGTGCGCTGCACGGGGGCGATTGGCACGGCGTTCGGCTGCCCGTACGAGGGGGAGATTCCTGAGTCACGCGTGTTCGATCTCATCGAGCGGTTCATCGGGCTCGGATTTGACGAGCTGATGCTGGCCGATACCACCGGGATGGCTAATCCGACGCAGATCGAACACACGATGACGACGGTGCTCGACCGCTGGGGGGATCAGGTTGCCTTTGGGCTGCACCTGCACAATACGCGGGGCATGGGGCTGGCCAACGTGGTGGCTGGGCTGGAGGCGGGCGTGGTGACCTTCGATGCCAGCGTGGCCGGCATTGGCGGATGCCCGTTTGCGCCGCAGGCGGCGGGGAACATTTCCACCGAGGACACGGTGCACATGCTGCACGAGATGGGCTACGCGACGGGGATTGACCTGGAGCGGCTGATCGAGGTGGCACGGCTGGCGCAAGAGGTGCTTGGGCGCGAGCTGCCGGGGCAGGT
>JAFAWJ010000382.1 GCA_019242065.1 Chloroflexota bacterium | reverse complement strand
GATCGGCGCCTGCCTGAGCCTGCTCCTGGTGGCAGTAGCGCACGCCCAGCCGTTGTCCTGGCACATCGTGCAGGCCAACGACGGCACGCTGTACGCCGTGATCGGCGGTCAGCGCTTCACGCTCGAGCCGGACCCTATCTCCGACGACGACCTCGCTGGCCTCTACGATGCCGGCGACGCAGGCAGCTACCTGCAAGGGCCGGCCATGCCGTCCACACCCGCGGCGAGCACGCCGGCGGCAACGCCGACTCTGCTGCCAGCCGCGGTGAGCGCAACGCCCGCCACTCCGCATCTGGGAACGCCGGCGCCCGCGACGAATCTGGCTGGCAGCCGCGAGAATCCCGTGCCGCTGAATGCCAGTGCGACGCTCAGCGATGGTTGGCAGCTCAAAGTACTCAACACCGAGCCGGACGCGACCAGGGACCTCTTGACGCAAAATCCGGGCCGACCGGCGCCCCCACCCGACAGCCAGTTCTTCGTGGCACGCGTCCAGCTCACCAACACGAGCGCCGACGCGCGTGCCTTCGATGCCAGCACTCGCATGCGGGCGGTCGGCGCCAGCTCGACTCCCTACCTGTCGGTCAGCAGCGCCTGCGGCAACCTGAGCAACGGACTACCGGCGGCAGTCGTCGGCAACGGCGCTACCGTCGCGGGCGACGTGTGCTGGGCGATCCAGTCGCGGGACGCGGCCAGTCTGGTCCTGTACGACGCACCGCCAGCCGCCGCCAACGCCGTCCGCATCTACTTCGCCCTGCACTGAGCTACTCGCGAGTGCTCCACGATCGAGTCAATGCTCTCGCGGAGGTTTCGTCCAGTCCAGGTAGCCCTGGATATTGTCGTTCACCATCTGCTCGAAGCGCTGCCAGCGACCGTACTTCGGCTCCAGCAACGCGCGCGCGGCCTCCAGATCACCTCCAGCGCGCGCCACCGCCTCGCCGAGGTCCAGATAATACTGGCGTTGCTCGCGCACATCCTGGCGTGTTCCACTGACCGAGGTCCGGGCATGCCCCGACACAACAACATCGAAGTCCAGCGTGTCCTCCAGCCACTGCAGTCGATCGACAACACGCTTCGGCACACCAAACAGTCGGCGGAACGGCAAGGTGCGTGGGCAACGGCGAGTTGGGATCGTGCTCAGCCGCCACCTTCGGTGCCACATTCGGATGCGCCACGAACTGCGCCGTGGGCGCGAACAGGGCGCCGCCGCGCCCGTGGTCGGCGCCCCAGTGTGAGTACACGACGTAGGTGACGGGTTGATCGGTGACGATACCGATGGCGGACTCGACGAGACGCGGCATGCGTGGCGTCGTCTGGCCGCACGGGTCCACGACGCAGACGCCCTCGGACCCCACGAAGAACGTGGAGACATAGTTGCCATACCGCACGCCGTACGCGTCCGAGCCAAAGGAGACGATCTCGCCAACGGTGTCAACTGACATCATGTGCAGCTTACGCGCCCGGTCGGATTACGCCAGCGCAGCCACGATGTCTTCGTCGAGCATGTCCATCCGCTCCAAACCCGTGAAATAGTAGGCGGCGGTCACAATGGTATGGACGATGCATGCGTTGTTGATCCCCCACGCCTTGCCCAGCAGCACCGCTTCGCGCAGACCTTCTCGATTACCCGCGATCGTGTGGTGATGGATCGACAGATAGGGCATCATCTGCTTGGGCAACGCCCCGCGGAAGCACCCCTCCCAGCGCGCGCGATGCCCCTTCAGCGAGAGGGGATCCACGCGAGCCAGGACTCGCACCCAACGTGGCACTTCGCCAATAGCAGTCTCGTACCAACCTTCGATCGCGCGCTGATCCTCGGGCGTGAGCTGTCTGGTGCTGGGATCCAGCCCGCAGTAAAAGGCTGCCATATCCGGGGCCCATCCGGCAGGAAAAACCGCTGGCTCAGGTCGCTCGGCAAAGTCACGCAGGATGATGCCCAGGGCCCGATAGCAGCACTCCAGTCCGCGAATGCCGGCGGACAACTGGGCGTGCATGATCGTTTCGATCAACTGCGCGCGCGTGACGCCTTGCTGCTGCAGTCCACGGGTGCAGTTTTCGATGCCAATCTCCCACGCCTGGTTGATGTACGCATGCAGGTTGCTGAACGACATCGCGGTGATCACGCGTTCGAGACCATGCATGCCGAAGCCAACGGACATACGCCCGTGCAGCTTGGCGAAGTCCGGCCGCGTATACAGCCACAGGCTGTTGGAGGTCATGTTGTACAGGGGGCCCGGATCGAGCGGACCGCGGCCCTTGCGGGCGTCGGCGAGGAACTGGTCGATCTCGTCGTCGGTGGTGGTCTCGAGGTTGTCGAGATCCAGGCCGTTGCGTACGCCCCAGATGCCGGTCGTGGCGTGTGTCATATGTACGCCAGGCTATCCGGACTTCAAGAGTCATGATTTTCGCCCACTGTGCGTCTCGAGAACGACTATCCGGTCGGCGGGCCGCCGCACCCGGCATCACACATTCCAGGGAGATCTGAAGGCTCTGTCAGGCAGTCCGCGAGCGCGGCGCGGTCAGTGCGTCGACAATGCCGACGGACTGCGCTTCCTCGGCACTCAGCCAGCGTGGTGCCCTGAGCTCGCCCACCAGTCGTTCGGCGGGGAGTCGGACGTGCTTCAGCAGGGCTGACCGCCACCGCGCGGACTGGTCGCGGACGGCTTGGGCGTGGCTCGCGAGGTCGGCGGCGCGGCGCGGCTCCAGAGCTGTCGTCTCGTCCATGAGGTGCACGCGCGCGTGCGGCAGGGCGTAACGTTGGCCGAACGTACCACCGGCGAGGACCAGCACCGAGGCGCCGCCCGCGACCCCGATGCAGGTGGTGGCGACGATCATGCCGAGCGACTGCATCACGTCGTACACGCTGAGCGCCGCGCCCAGCGTGCCGCCCGGCGAATCGATATACAGGTCAATGCCGCGGGCTGGACTGGCGGTGCGCGAAGCCACCAGCAATTGCGGAATGATCGCGTTCGCGAGGGTCTCGTCGAGCCGACCACGAACAGAGATGATGCCGCTGCCCAGCAGCGCCGCGTCGAGTTCGGGCGGAAGGTTCATCATGGCGTTGGCAAATTATCGACTACGTGCTGCGCCGCGACTAACGTGGTCGCGTGAAGATCGTCGACGTCTCGCTGCAGCAGTTTCGCTATCGCTCGCGAATCGGTCGCGATGCGCACGGACACGGACATCCAGGCGACGAGCACGAAGCCACTCAGAGCCTCCTGACCATTTCCTCCGACGACGGTCTGCAAGGCCACTATGTCGGGAACCTCGAACGCGGCACAGTCGAGCACATCGTCAAGCCGATGCTCGTCGGCGAGGATCCATTCTTTCACCAGCGCATCTGGCGGGCGCTCGGCGAACGTCAACGCCTGAACCTGGCCGCCTTGCCAGACCGGGTGCTCACCGCGGTCGATCTCGCGCTGTGGGACCTGGTTGGCAAAGCGGTCGGCCAATCGGTGCACCGCGTGCTGGGCGCCACTCGCGACTCGGTGCCCGCGTACGCCAGCACCATGGTTGCCGACGACCTGCGCGGTGGACTCGATAGTCCCGAGGCCTTCGCGCGGTACGCCGAATGGTGTGTGCGTGAGCGCGGCTATCCCGCCTTCAAGTTGCACACCTGGCAGCCCCCACTGCCAGGCGCACCCAGCGTCAAGCGCGACCTGCAAGCATGCGCCGCCGTGCGCGAGGCGCTCGGTCCGGACGTGCCGCTCATGCTGGACCCCTACCACTACTACTCGCGGCTCGAAGCGCTCGAACTGGCCCGCGGGCTCGAAGCACTGAACTTTCTGTGGATGGAAGAGCCGATGGACGAGCACAGCATGTCGAGCTACATCTGGCTATGCGAGCAGACGTCGCTGCCCATCTGCGGACCCGAGACCGCCGAAGGCAAGATGTACGCGCGCGCGGAATGGATCAAAGCTGGCGCGTGCGATCTGCTGCGCGGAGGCGTGGGCGACGTGGGCGGCATCACGCCGCTGATGAAGATCGTCCACCTGGCAGAGTCGTTCGGAATGCAGATGGAGGTGCACGGTGGCGGTGTGGGCAACCTCCACGTGCTGTGTGCCATGCCGACGCCCGGTTTGTATTACGAGCGCGGCCTGCTGCATCCGTTCATCGACTACGACGCCACGCCGGCCTGGCTGGATGCGCCGGTCGATCCGATGGACGCGCAGGGCAACGTGCATGTCTCGTCGCTGCCAGGGCTCGGGATGCAGCTCAATCTGGACTATATCCGCGAGAATCTGACCGGCGGCTAGACCGCTTTTCGAACGCCGGGCAAATCTCACTCTGATATCGTGAGCGCTGCCGGGGGGCAAACGCATGAGCGTGACAATTCCAGTCCAGGGCACGTGTGACTCCGCCTTCACGTCCGTCAAGGACGCGCTGGAAGCCAATCTGGCCACAGGTGAAGAAGTCGGGGCCTCGATCGCCATCGATATTGGCGGCAACACCGTCGTCGACATATGGGGTGGCTGGCGCGACCAGGAGCGAACACAGCCCTGGCAAGCAGACACGATAGTCAACGTGTGGTCGTCGACCAAGACCGTCACCAGCCTCGCGATGCTCATGCTCGTCTCGCGCGGCCAGGTGGACGTGCGTGCGCCCGTCGCGCGCTACTGGCCAGAGTTTGCCGCCGCGGGCAAAGAACACGTCGAGGTGCGGCACCTGATGTCGCATACCTCAGGCGTCTCAGGTCTCGAGCAGCCCGCGAAGATCGAGGATCTGTACGACTGGGCTACTTCCACCCGACGCATGGCGGCGCAAGCACCCTGGTGGGAGCCTGGCACCGCGTCCGGCTACCACGCGCAGAATTTCGGACATCTGCTAGGGGAAGTCCTCCGCCGCGTGACGGGCAAAAGCTTGAAGCAGTTTGTCGCCGACGAAATCGCCAGCCCGCTCGGCGCCGATTTTCAGATTGGTGCCAGGCCACACGACACGCCACGTATTGCGCCGGTGATTCCACCGCCGCCACTGCCATTCGATCTCGCGGCGATGGACCCGACCAGTCCGGCGGTGCGCACCTTCACGGGACCTCCAGGCGACGCAAGCGCCGCGAATACCGCGGCGTGGCGTGCGGCTGATATCGGCGCGGCGAATGGCCATGGGAACGCGCGCGCTGTCGCACACATCCTCTCAGCCCTCTCACTCGGCGGTCGCGTGAGTGGCCTCGAGGTCGTCTCCAGCGAGGCGATCTCCCTGATCTTCGAGCAACAGTCCGACGGAGTGGACCTGGTGCTCGGCGTGCCGCTTCGCTTCGGTATTGGCTACGGCCTGCCCCAACGCGAGACGGTGCCCTACATTCCGGAGGGCCGCGTCTGCTTCTGGTGTGGCTGGGGTGGATCGGTGATCCTGATGGATCTCGACCGCCAGATGACCTTCGCGTACATGATGAACAACATGAGCCCAGGCGTCATCGGCTCCCCGCGCGCCGAAGTGTACGTGCGCACCGCGTATGCCGCCCTGAACCTCGCGCTGCCGGTGTCATGAACTGGTTGACGTCGCTTGGCAAATGCGTATGATGGGGGCCGATTGGGGGCATCTCGGTTCAGGGAGAGGACGACCATGACGCTTTTAGACGAGCGATCGCCGGGGCTGCTTTCGGATCTTCGTGCGCAGTTGAGCGGCGAGGTGATTGGTCCCGAAGACGCTCACTATGACGCCGCGCGCAAGATCTGGAACGGCATGATCGACAAGCACCCGGCCGCCATCGCGCGGTGTGCCGGCGTCAGCGACGTTATCCAGACGGTCAACCAGGCTCGGACCCACGGACTGCCGATTTCCATTCGGGGTGGAAGTCACAGTGCGGCCGGTCTTGCGCTGTGCGATGACGGGGTGGTGATCGATCTCACGCGCATGCGCGGTATCCGTGTCGACCCATCCACGCGCACGGTCCAGACCCAGGCCGGCTCACTGTGGGCAGATCTCGATCGCGAGACACAGGTCTTCGGCCTGGCGACAACCGGCGGCACCGTCTCGAACACCGGCGTGTCAGGCCTGACGCTTGGCGGCGGACTTGGCTGGCTGATGGGCGTCAATGGACTAGCCTGCGACAACCTGCTATCCGTCGACCTGGTGACCGCCGAAGGCACAAGCATTGTTGTCAGCGAAACGGAGTATCCGGACCTGTTCTGGGCGCTGCGCGGCGGTGGTGGCAACTTCGGTGTTGCCACCTCGTTCACCTTTAAACTCCGTGAGGTCGGACCGCTCGTTCTCGGCGGCCTGGTGATCCACCCGTTCGGCGAGGCGCGCGCGGTGCTGCGCTTTTACCGCGACTTCTGTCAGGATCTGCCCGATGAGGCGGAGGCCTACACGGCGATTATGACCACCCCGGATGGCCAGCGCGTGATCGCCCTGATTGTGGGTTACACCGGTGACCTCTCAGTTGGGGAGCGCGTCCTTGCGCCCGCCAGGCACTTCGGTTCGCCAGTTGCAGACCTCGTTCAGCCAATGCCGTATGTCACCCGCCAGAAGATGCTCGACGACCTGGGTGTGCACGGGCTCCACCGCTACTGGAAGTCGGGGTTCATTCCACGACTGTCAGATG
>JAFAWJ010000328.1 GCA_019242065.1 Chloroflexota bacterium | reverse complement strand
CGTGGGGCGACGTGCCGGCCAGCAGGGTCACCTTGCCGGATTTTTCAACGCGCACCGTAGCGCTTTCCCACGGACCGAACGCGCAGATCTCCAGGTAGCCCGAAATGCCAATGCCGATCAGGGGCTGGCTCGGATCGTCCCGCCAGGCGGCCTGCTGGCGACGCAGGTCCGCGTAACCGGCCATGTCCAGCACGCGATCCAGGGCCGGGGCATAGTCGCCGGTGTCGTAGGAGGTGCCCATCGGCGTCTTGTAGGGGAACTCCTCGGGGCGCAGGAAGTTCTTGCGGCGGACCTCGGCCGGGTCAAGCCGCAATGTGTCGGCCACGACGTCGACGATGCGTTCGACCAGGTACGTCGCTTCGGGACGACCCGCGCCGCGGTAGGCGCCGACCGGTGTCTTGTTGGTGTAGACACCGTCCAGGCTGAACTCGATGTTGGGCGTTCGATACGGACCGGGCAGGACGACCGGGGTGAGTGTGGCAATGCCTGGCGTGTTCAGGTTGTAGCGGCCGCCCAGGTCGGCGATGGCGCGGATCTTCAGACCGACGATCTCGCCGTCGGACGTGACGGCGGCGTCGACGTAGTCCGTCTGACCCCGACCGTGCACCATGTTGATGAAGTTCTCGCGACGTTCCTCCACCCAGCGCACCGGTCGGCGCAGTCGCATCGCCAGTAGGCCGGTCAGGACGTCTTCGGCGGTGAAGTCGATCTTGGCGCCGAAGCCGCCGCCGACATCTGGCGCGATGACCCGCACGTTGGTCTCGGGCAGATCGAGGATGCCGGCGAGCATCGTCCTGAAGGTGTGCGGAAACTGGGTGCTGGCCCAGAAAGTCAGCTCGCGCGTGCCGGGGTCGAAGGTCGCGGCCGCGCCGCGTGTCTCCATCGGGACCGGCAGGACGCGCGGATTGTCGAAGCGGCCGGAGACGACCTGGATGTCGGATCGACTGAAGACTTCCTCGACATTGCCGCCGCTCTTGAGCAGGTGATGGGCCAGATTGGTGCCGAGCTCTTCATACAGAAGGGGCGCGTCGGGCGCGAGGGCGGCCTCCGGATCGGAGACGGCGGGCAGCGGCTCGTAGTCGATCTCGACGGCGTCGATCGCGTCCTGGGCAATGGCGCGCGACGTGGCCACCACGCCGACAAACGGCTCGCCGACGAACCGCACCTTGTCACGGGCGAGGATCTTGTTGGGCGGCGGATTGTTGACCTCGAACGGCGGCCAGTCCTTGGGCAGGTCGACGGGCAGGATGGCGTCGACGTCGTCGCCCGTGAGGACCGCCAGCACGCCGGGCATGTCGCGCGCGGCGGAGACGTCGATGCGCGTGATGCGAGCATGCGCGTGCGGGCTGCGCCCGAAGACGAGGTGCACGACGCCCGCCAGGGCGAGGTCCTCGAGGTACGCACCATTGCCAGACACCAGGCGCGGATCCTCGCCGCGCTTGATGGGCAGACCCAGCATGTTCGGGGTGACCACCAAGGGGCCACACTGTACCGTAGCGGCAGTTACGGATCGACGAGTAGCCCGGCGAGCAGCGCCACGCGCCTGGGGAAGCTGTCGGTGTCGACGTGTTCGTGGGCGGCGTGGGCGCCCTCGCCTTCGGGTCCGAGTCCGTCCAGCGTCGGGACGCCCATGGCGGCGGTGAAGTTGCCGTCTGAGCCGCCGCCGGTGCTGCCCTCCTGCAGGTCCACACCCATTGCCGCCGCGTTGCGGCGCGCCTGCTCGAACAACGCGGCCATGGCTGCCGAACGTTCCATCGGCGGTCGGTTCAGGCCGCCGTCAATCTCCAGGACCGCGCCTGGCAGGTGTGGCTGCAAACCGCGGATGGCGGCTTCGAGGCGGTCGGCCTCAGCCAGCGTCTCGACGCGGATGTCCACCTGGGCCTCGGCTTCGGCGGCGACGACGTTGGGTCGCGTGCCACCCTGCACCACGCCGACGTTGACGGTGGTGCCGACCGCGTAATCGTTGAGCGCGTGCAGCGCCAGGATCTGATGCGCCAACTCGCCCGTGGCGCTGATGCCCTTCTGGGGTTCGACGCCGGCGTGCGCCGCGCGACCGACGATGCGCACGACGAAGTCGCCGGTGCCCTTGCGGGCGGTCTTGAGCGTGCCACCCGGCAGCGGCGACTCCAGGACATACGCAACCGCGGCGCCGGTGGCCGTGGATTCGATGAGCGCTCGCGAGGTGGGACTCCCGACCTCCTCGTCGCAGGTGAACAGGACTTTCAACGGTCGGGCGGGTCGCAGTCCGCGGACGCGCAGCGCCTGGAGCGCGAAGTACAGGACGACGATGCCGCCCTTCATGTCGAAGCAGCCCGGCCCGCGCGCGACGCCGGCGGCGTCCACGCTGAACGGAATGCGCTCCAGCGTGCCGAGCGACCACACCGTGTCGTAGTGACACAGCGCCACGGCGTGCTGGCCGTCGCCGTCGCCGGTGTGCCCATCGAGCGTCAGTCGCAGATGGGGACCGCGTTGCGGATCGCCGGTAGCAATTCGTTCGATATTGCCGAAGACGCTGAACAGCGACTGGAGTCTGGCTGCGAATCGCTCCAACGACGGAGTGTCGTCGGAGGGTGACTCGAGGCACACCAGCTCCCCGAGCAGGTCGACCATCTCCTGACAGCGCGGCTCCAGCTCCGGGCGCAGGCTGGCGGTGAGCTCGGCGCCGCTCACGCGTGTGTCGCCGCCAGTGGACGCCGAGCTTCGAGGACCAGCTCGCGCACGCGGCGGGTCTGGATGCGTTCGAGGTTGGCGTCGAAGCCGAGGCCGGGTCGAGCATAGGGCACGTCGATGGCGCCGGCGTGCGCCCGAATCGGGGGATCGACGATGTCCTCGCGATAGGCGCGGTCGGAGCCCGAGACATCGCCAGGCAGGGTGAAACCCGGCAGACTCGAGATCGCCACGTTCGCGGCGCGGCCGATGCCGAACTCGTGCATGCCGCCGCACCACACGGGCACTTCACGCTTCAGACACACGTCGTGGATCCGCCGCGCCTCGCTGAGGCCACCCACACGACTGACTTTGATGTTGATGATGCGACAGCTGCCCAGGTCCAGGGCTTTACGCGCGTCGTGTTCCGAGTGGATGCTTTCGTCGAGACAGATGGGCGTCGCCAGCTCTGCCTGCAGGCGGGCGTGATCGACGATGTCGTCGTCGGCCAGTGGCTGCTCGATCATCATCAGGTTCAGGTCGTCGAGCGCGCGCAGGGCGGCGACGTGGGTCGGATCCTCGAGGCTGTAGGCGGAATTGGCGTCGGCCATGAGCAGGATGTCGGGCCACCGCTCGCGAACGGCGCGCAGATACTCCAGGTCCCGACCGGGGCCGATCTTCATCTTGATGCGACGATAGCCCTGGTCCAGGAAGCGCTCGACCTGCTCGAGGAGACCTGCGATGGTTGGTTCGATGCCCAGGCTGACGCCGGAATAGATCTCGCGGCGGGTGCCGCCCAGGGCGTCGGCGATGGACTCGTCGCGGCCGCGGGTGTACAGGTCCCAGCAAGCCATTTCGAGGCCGGCCTTGGCGAAGTTGTTGCCGCGCACCTTGGCCCAGGTGGCGGCGGCCGCGTCAGGATGGTCCCAAGCGACGCCGAGCAGCTCGGGAATCAGGAAGTCGCGCAGCATGTGCCAGGACGACTCGGTCGTTTCAGAGCAGTAATACGGGTCGGCGGCGCTCGCACATTCGCCCCAGCCGTCGGCCCCGTGCTCGTCGCGGGCCCGGATCAGGATGTGGTCGAGATGGTCCTTGGTATGACTGGAGGTCGTGAACGGCCGAATCAACGGCAGTCGGACCAGGTAGAGCTCGACCGATTGGAGGGTGTGCGTCATGGGCTGCGCTCCAGCACGTATCTCGGGTGGAATGGATCCTGACGGGTGAAGCCGACGGCGACGAAGCCATCGGCGAACGCGACCTGAAAGGCCTGGCGCAGGGCGTTCTGCCACTTGTGAGCCGAATTCGGCGGTCCGCCGCTTTTCACTCGGGAGAGGTTGGGTGGGATCTCGATGTGCAGATGCTCGGTTGCGCTGTCCGCCGCACGGACGCTCGACACCTCGCCGTCGCGTGTCTCGATCAGGTCGCTGGCGTCTGACCAGGGCAAGGTCCGTCCGCCGGTGTCGCCGTGCGTCGACCACTCGGCAATCAGCCGATCCGTGGCCAGACCGACGTTGAGTGCATCAGAGCGCGACCCGTACAGGTCCAGTTCGTACAGGCGGCTTCTGGCGCCGAGGACTCCGAGGTTGAAGGCGGCATTACTGGCCTGGAGCGGGTCGAACGCCCAGGCGATGCTGTCCAGTCCCATCTCGCCTGCGCGGCGGCGCTGCTCGAGTTTGAGCAGGCGGCCAACGCCAGTACTCTGCTGGGCCGGATGGACGCCTGTCAGCTGCGACCACAGGATCAGCTGGTCGTCGAGTTTGCCCAGAAAGGCGAAGGCGAACCCGAGCAGCCGCGCGTCGGCGTCGAAGGCGCCCAGGATCAGCCCGCCGACACGCTGTGCGGCGGCCATGGTCGCCACGGGCATGACGTAACCATCCTCGGTGATGCCCCAGGCCTTGCGCTGGAGCGACTGACAGGCGCGCAGCTCGTCGACTCCGTGAATGTCGCGGACTGTCACACCGGAGCGTGTCGCCGCGGACTGCGTCATGCCTGCAAACCGTACACTCTCGGCGTGATCTTCGGCACCAGCGTGTCGAAGTGGTTGGTGCTCGCCGCCCTGGTGACGCTGCTGTGGGTGGCGCGCGGCGTCCTACCACCGTTCATCGTGGCGGGCATCCTTGCCTATGTCCTGAGCCCGCTGGTCGACGAGCTGGCTGAACGCACAGGCATGCACCGACGGCTGGCGGCGATTGCGGTGTTCGTCGTCGTGTTGATCGTGTGTGGCACCGTGATCCTGCTCGCCGGCGCACGCGTCAACTTCGAGGTCCGCGCCCTGGAGCGCGAGAGCCCGAGCATCGTCCAGTCGGTCGTCGAGAAGCTGACTGGTGGTCAGGATCTCGACATGCTCGGCCAGAACATGAGCTCGCGTGAGCTGGGCCGTCGTCTGGACGCCGCCATTCAGGAGGAGCTTGGCACTCCGTCGCAGGCGATCCAGGCCATCTCGGCGGGCTTCTCCATCCTGTTCGGACTGTTACTGGTTTTCCTGAGCCTGGCCTACCTGCTGATGGACGGCCCGAACTTCTTTCGCTATGTGCTGCGCTTCGTGCCGAACAACCATCGCGCACACGTCGAATTCCTCGCACTCCAGATCCACCACGTCCTCGGTCGCTATCTACGCGGGCAACTGGTGCTGATCGTCCTGATGACGACCGTGACATTTTTGATTCTGGAATACGGCTTCCACCTGCCGTATTCGCTATGGGTTGGCATTCTGACCGGGATCCTGGAGATCATTCCTGTCGTCGGGCCGATCACGGCTGGTGCGATCGCGGCCACGATCGGGTTCTCGCAGGGCGGCGCATCCCAGGCCGCGGCGATCGCCATCGTCTACTTCGTG
>JAFAWJ010000325.1 GCA_019242065.1 Chloroflexota bacterium | reverse complement strand
TCAGCCTGTCGTAGCCCCGCGAGACCGCCAGGCGGGCAGCCTCGACCAGTTGGTCCACGTCGTATTCGGGCAGGCCGAAGGTGATGTACGCCGGCACCTGCGCCGAGTAGCCGCCCAGCAGCTTCCATGTTGGCTGACCCAGCGCCTTGCCGCGCAGGTCCCAGAGTGCGATGTCCACGCCGCTCAGGGCACAGCTCACGACGCCGGTCATGCCGCGCGCATTGAAGCGCTGCTCCAGGCCGTGCGCGAGATCCTCGCCCAGCAGCGGGTCGCGACCGACCACAGCGGGCGCGATCTCCCGATTGATCAGCTCCACCAGCGCCGACTGAAACCCGCCGCCCGCGACGCCATAGCCGATCAGACCCGAGTCTGATTCGACCTGCACTACCACCACGCCTACGCGGCGCGTTGGCAGCAGGGGCACGTCCACCGGCACACGGTGAAGCGACGCCTTTACGCGAGCGATTCGCACGCAGGTCCACGCGTTGCCGTTGGCGAGCGCCGCCACAGGGGAGAACGCCATGCCAGCGCGGAGCACGTCGCGCGACGCCTCGACCAGCGTTTGCGGTTGGTCACCACCGGCAGCCGCGCTGCACTGACCCGCCAGCAAACCCTGGCGGCGACGCGCGCCGTCGTGCAGGTTGAAACCGATTGACCGGAGCAGTCCCGACTGATCGTCCGTACTGGCGTCGGCTCGATCGAGGTTGAAACCGACTGGCTGGAGCGGTCGCCGACTGATCGTCGTATTGGCGTCGGGTTGATCGAGGTCGAAACCCATTGGCTGGGACAGCTCACTTGGAGCCGCCGCCCGAGGTGTGCGCGTCAATCCAGCTCATGATCACGTCCGCCACGTCCAGGTTGTTCTTATCCAGCATCATCATGTGGCTGTTGCCCGTAATGCCTATGTCCGGCAGGCTCACGAAGGTGATGTCGCCGCCGGCGGCCAGGATCTGCGGCACGTACGTGTCGTGACAATCCGCATAGCTCTTCAAGAAGCCGCCCGACAGGTGGTCGCCGTACAGGATCAGCGTCGGGATCCTGGCCAGCTTGTTGATCTGGTCCTGCGTCAGCGGCACCGTCAGCGGATTGGCGGTGGTGCACGAGCCACCCGGCTCGATGGTCACCATGCCGCGGATGTGCTGCGGGTCGATCAGCGCCGCGTTTTCGGGAAAGAAGCCGGACTCCGAGTGGCCGACGAGCACCGCCCCACCGGTCTGGTTGGCGAGGCTGGCCAGGTTGTCGAACGTCGGATTCGGACCCGAATACGGACCCAGCATCAGGTTCAGGTCCGGAATCATCTGCTTGTAGAATTCGTCGGCGTAGTCGACCGGGAACTGCTCGTCGGGATACGCGGTCCCATAGGTTGGGCCAAAGCGAAAGCCAGTCCAGGCCGCCTGGTGGCCGATGACCAGGATGTTGGGCAGGCTGTCGGGTGGCGCGGCGCCGCTGCGTACCTGCTGAATGACGGTCGGGTCGAAGCCCGAACGTGCCCGCGTCACCTGGTCGATCAGGTACGTCGGATAGCCCTGGCGGACAAAGTATTCGCTCCAGCCCATGCGTCCGTCGGGCGTTTCTTCCCACGACTTGGCGCTCAGGCAGCAGCCGTGGATCAGCACCACCGCCGGCTTGGGCTGCGTGTCGATCGAGGCCGGGACCTGGTACTGCACGTACATCTGGTTGACGGTGATGTCGTCGTCAGGTGGCAGACTCTGCGTCTGGCCGCCGACGAAGAAGCTGCCTTCGTCCGCCAGCGTCAGTGGTCCATCGAGATGCCGATCCTGGGCCGCGGCGGTGCCGCCAGTGGCCAGGGTGAGAACCAGGGCGATCGTGAACAAAACGCCGTACCGCATGCGGGGGATGGTACGCGTCGCGGGTGCGCTGTCCCGGTCGCGACCGCGACCCGGACCAAGCTGCGCCAGATCCACGTCGACCTGGGGCTGATCTCATCCCCACCCGCGTGTCGGCCGTCGAGTCCGTCGACGACCTGCAGCGCCGCAACGGGGCCGCCGCCTGGCCCGCGCTGCGGCCTCGGCCTGCCGCACGACGCGATCTGGCGCAAAGTTGACCTCATGCTCGAGACGGCCAGGCGCGTCTGGGCTGAATATGAGGCACAATCAGAGGATGAGTCCCGTGCTGTTGAACCCGACCGGTCGTTCGGTCGAAGTCGAAACGCCTCTGGCGCCGCGTCGATTCAGGGACCTGAATGGCAAGACCATCGGCCTGCTGCACAGCACCAAACACAACTCGGACCGCGTCCTCGACGCACTGGCCGAGCTCGTCGAAGAGCGCTGGGCCATCAAAAAGGTGATCCGCGAACGCAAACCGACCTTTGCGCGCCCGGTACCCGCCGAGCAGGCGCAGGGGCTGGCCGACCGGGTTGACATCCTTCTCACTGGGATTGGTGATTGAGGGTCCTGTAGTGCGGCCAGTGTGGCCGACGGGATTATCTTCGAAAAGCTCGGCGTCCAGGCCGCCACGATGGTCACTGACGCCTTTACCGCCAGCGGCAATGCCATGGCCAGACGCATGGGCATGCCCGGCTATCACTATGCGATGCTGCCGCACCCGATCGCCAATCTGACCAACGAGGAGTGCAAGGTGCGCGCATCTGAGCTGCTGCCCGAGATCCTGGAGATCCTGGGACTGAAGGGCGAGTCCGAGCAGCTCGGCGCCGATCGGCAGCGGACGCCGCCT
>JAFAWJ010000700.1 GCA_019242065.1 Chloroflexota bacterium | reverse complement strand
CGACGGGGCGGGCAAGCGCCTGGCGACCTTGTCGCTGGAGACGCAACTCTGCTTTCGGTCGGCGGCGGATCGCGCGAAATTCACGCAGGAGCTCGCCGACGCCGTGAGCGATCTCGTCGCGCGCTATCACGACACGACCGCCCCCGGCGGTCGCGCCTACCGACTGATCGTCGTGGCGCATCCACTACCCCCGGTGCCAACCCAGCAGGAGGACGCATGAGCAGCGATCGGACCGTTGAACATGAGATCGAGGTGCCGGGGACACCCGAGCAGGTGTGGCAGGCGATCGCGACTGGTGAGGGCATTACCGGCTGGTTCGTGCCGGCCACCGTCGAGGAGCGGACCGGCGGCACACTGGAGCTGGACTTCGGCCCGGGTATGGGCACCTCCACCGGTCAGGTCAGCGTGTGGGAGCCGCCGACACGCTTCGTGCACCTGGGAATGGGCGCCGCCGGCAACCAGGTGGCCTACGAGTGGCAGGTCGAAGCGCGCTCTGGCGGCACGTGCCTGGTGCGGCTCGTCACCAGTGGCTTTCTCTCAGAGGCGGATTGGCAGGCGGAGTACGACGGCACGGCCGAGGGCTGGCAGTTGTTCCTGAGCAACCTGCGCCTGTACCTCGCGAACTTTGCCGGCCAGTCATGCGCGTCAATGCGTGTGCAGCAGCTGAGCGACAGTACGCCAGAGGACACCTGGCGCCGCCTCACAAGCTCGCTCGGGCTACCGGAGACGCCCACCGTCGGACAGCAGGTGAGCATCTCGAACGCGCCAGCCCTGCGTGGGCGGGTGGAGCGATTCCAGTCGCGGCTCTTGACCGTGCTCCTGGATGCACCTGGTCGCGGCATCGGTGTGGTCGGCACCGAGTCGTTCGATGGCAAAGGCCTGCCGATGGTCTACCTGTACCTCTTCGGCGCCGGCGTAGAGGCGACCATTCGGCGCGAGGAGTCGGCCTGGAGCGCGTGGATCGAGCGGACGTTCTGATGGATAGCTGCCGCACCTGTGAGCTGGTGGCTCGGCGCGACGCGGGGCTCGCGCCCGTGTGGGACAGTATCGTGCGAACGCCGAACTGGGATGTCGTGCATGCGTACAACACCGCGTTGCCGGGCTGGAGCGTGCTCGTTCTGCGCAGGCATGTTGATGCGGTTGCCGATCTCAGTGACGACGAAGCCGCGGAGCTTGGACCACTGGTACAGACTTTATCGCGGGCATTGCGCGCGACGGTGGGCTGTCATAAGACGTACGTCGTGCAATTCGCGGAGCACCCGCAACATCCGCATGTCCACTTTCATGTCATCCCACGCACGAGCAGTCTCGAAGAAACCATGCGTGGGCCAGGTATTTTCGCGTTACTTGGCGTTGGCGAGCAGCAATGCGTTTCCGAGCCACGTATGAACGAGATTGCTCTACAGGTGCGTGCTCACCTCAGCGCCACTTGCTGATAGAGGACCTGGCCAGCGCGCGTGGCCAGGCCCGCCAGCCTAGGAAGTGGCCGGCTTCGGCCAGCGCAACACGCGCCGGACGGTCTTCCCGAACAGCTTCTCCTTGTCGCCTTCAGACAGCTCGTTCGTGTCCCGCAGGTAGTTCACGCAGTCGCTGTAGTACTTCCACTCCTTGAATGGTCGTAACTCGCTGCTCGTCTGCGGTATCCAGCGCATGCGGGTGAAGTCGGTGCCCCACATCAGGCGGTCCGGTGTGAACGCCTCGACAATCTTATGCAGGAACGGCCAGGTGTCCTCGTACGGGAACTTGCCCGAGTCCGACATCAGCGGGACACCGCTGAACTTCACGTGGACGTTCGGGTACTTCGCCAGCCCCAGAATGCCCGGCAGCCGATCCCACTTGTCCTCGCGCGGCGGCGACACGGGCGACTGGCTCACGCCCAGGTGGTCGATGATCATGGTCAGGTTCGGATACTTCTGCGCCACGGGCTCCATGACGTGCGACCAGCCGTGGGTCGAGAAGAACAGCGGCAGGTCGTACTTGGCCGCGTATTCCCAGTAGCGATCGAACTTGCCCTCGCCATATTCGGGGCGAAGCTCGGCGGTGGCGGCGTTGCCCACCAGGTTGCGGCCGGCGAGGTTCCCGGGCTTCTTGCGATAGTTGGCGATCTGCTCTTCGAGGTCAGGGGCCATGTGATCGAAGACCACCACGCCGCCGAACCTGTTTGGATAGCGACCGATGCAGGAGTCGATGTACTCCTGGCGGGCGAACACGAGCGCGGCGTCCACGCCCACGCTGTCCATGGCCTCACGGGCGATCTCGGTGTTCACCAGTAGCTCGACGTCCTTGCCGTAGTTGCCGCCGAGCGGAATCGGCGGCTTCGGCTCGTGGATCTGTGCGTCGACTATCTCCATGCGTTGCTTCACTCCTTTGGGAAGGGCTAATCGGGTCTACATCGAAGGTACCCGACCGGGGCCTTGCCGGCGCGTGTCCTCGAGACACGGTGTTCTAAATCGATCTCATCCGATCCAGGCATTGATGTAGCTGAAGCCGCCGTACTGGGTTGGGCCATGCCATGCACGTCGCTCGATACCAGGTTCGAGGCCGGCAGGGCTCGATGGCACGATGATCCACGATTGGTCCAGCATGAAGTCATTCATGCGCGCGTACAGGTCCTTATATCGGGACGGGTCGACTTCCGTCTCGACAGCTTTGTCCAGGTCGAATGCGGAGCAGGTTCTTCTGCGGGTCGTACGGCGGCGACGTCCCGCGCGCGATCCTGCCCCCAACCTACCCCTGGGTGCGCGATGTGTCGTCTTCACGGGGGGTTGCCCTCCCGCCAGCGTTGTACCTCCCCGCGGGCGGGCGACAAGGAGCGCGGCGTCAGCAGCAGTGCGCTCCGCGGGTGTTGACGTACACCGCATACACCGACTGACTCGCCGCCATGAACAGCCGGTTCCGCTTGGGACCACCAAAACACACGTTGGCGCACGCCTCCGGCAGCACGATCTGACCGATCAGGTCGCCTTCTGGCGTGAAGATGAGCACCCCGTCATAGCCGCCGCCAGCCCAGCCGGCCGCGGCCCAGACATTTCCCTGGATATCCACGCGCAGTCCATCCGGGCCAACCGCCTTCCCATTGAGCCGCATGTCCGTAAACTGGCGAGCGTTGACAAGTCGGTGGTCGTCGAGGACGTCGTACACCTTGATATCCCTCGGACTACCCGTATCCACCACGTACAGCCGTTTGAGGTCCGGCGAAAAGCACAGTCCATTGGGATGATCCGGCTCGTCGGTGACCATGGCGACTTCGCCAGTGACCGGATCGACGCGGTACACGGCCGGCTTCAGGAACAACTCGCCGTGCTCCCCCTCGTAACCTCCCAAACCGGCTGTGCCATATGGCGGATCGGTAAACCAGACACTGCCATCTGGATGGACTACCAGGTCGTTCGGTGAATTCAACGGCCGGCCGTCGTACGCGTCGGCGACGATCGACGTCGAGCCGTCATGCTCGAAACGCACGACGCGACGGTTGAGATGCTCGCACGATAACTGCCGACCCTGCCAGTCGAAGGTATTCCCATTGCTGTTTGCCGATGGATTACGGAACGTGCTGACCTGTCCATTCTCTTGCAGCCAGCGGCGCTGGACATTGTTGGGAATATCACTGAAGACCAGATACTGGCCCCCGGCGCACCAGGCCGGGCCTTCGGTCCACAGTCCTCCGGTCCACAGGCGCTGAATCGCGGTGTTGCCGACTCTGAGTTTGCTGAAGCGTGGGTCCAGCACGACAATGTCAGCGTCCGGGTACCGTCGCGGCTCCGCCGCGGCACCGTAGGAGTTCCCAGAGTTCTCAAGCATGCGAGGCCCAATGTACCCTGCGCTCGCGGACCCTCGTCGCGTTGGGACGCGTCATCCGCGCGTAATCAACGCGTCATCCTGCCTTCCTGCAGATTGCGTGTGCAACTGGCACACTGCCGGCGGGGCGACCCCGCTCTGCTGGACCTGATTGCCAACCCTCGCCTGGCGTGCACACCCGCGGCCGCCAGCTGCTGGTCGTCGACGACGACCCAGGCCTGTTGCGGATGCTGCGCCGTGGCTTCGTCCTGGCGGGCTCGGCCGTCGGCTCGAGCTGTTCCAGCTCAGCGGCCGCCATCCGGGCGCGGCTGTAGTCGGCCTGGACGGACTGATCCTCAGTCTCCAGGCCCAACTACCGTCCAGGTCGCCGAAGCGTTCTGGACTCCACGGTCGCGACTAGAGGGCCTCGTAGATAGCTTGGATCATGCGAGCCTGATCATCCGTGACGCTCAAGAACTCGGGGATCGACGAGATCGGCACGTTCCCAACGGCGATCATGAAGGTGACTTGCCGCCCGGTCCTGGCCTGGATATATCCCGCGAGGCTGTTGCCCAGCACAATCAACTG
>JAFAWJ010000069.1 GCA_019242065.1 Chloroflexota bacterium | reverse complement strand
GCCCCAGCGCAGGTACGGGCGGACCAGCGCCGAGCCGACGCCGTTGTCGACGGCGGCCTGGCTGATCAAATAGCGCCACAGCGCGTCGTTGCCGCTCCACTGGCGGAAGTTGCGCGAGGTGGGCTCGAACGCGAGATAAATGATGGTGCCGTCGCCCTCTTTCGAGGCCACGACCAGGGGCACGCCATCCTGCGCGACGACGACGTGCGCGCCGCGATCGGTGCGCGGTCGCGAGTTGCTGACCAGCCACGGACCGGCCTGGTCCATGGGTGTCGACATGAAGTCGCCCAGCGCGTTCAGCGACTGGACGTTGGTCAGGCCGCTCGGCTCGACGGGCAGCAGATCTGGCGGCAGCGGCCCGAGCGTGCTCTGCCAGGTCGAGCCGCCAACCTCGATGAGCAGGCCGCCGGTGCCGACCCAGACCTGCAGCGCCTCGAGCTGTTCGGGTCGCAGCTGGGCGGTGGCGGCATTGTCGACGATCAGACAATCGAAGCTGCCGAGCAACTGAGCTTTGTCGGGAACGGAGGCCGGATCGAGCGGCGCGGTGCGCGCGCGACGGATCGGGGGTGGCAGGTCGAGGGAGGACAGAAAGTCGTACGAGGAGGGGTCGCGGGCCAGCACACCGCAGAAGTAGTCCCCGAGCGGCACACGCGTCATGTTGATGTCCTGCTGCGTGATCAGCTCACCGCCAGGATCGGTGACCAGGCGCGCCGTCAGGCGGTTGTTGGTCGCATTCGGCAGGTTCACCTCCATGGAGAACCGCCGATTGCTCAGGCGCGGCAGGACGACCGGTAGCGAAAAGGTGGTGGGAACGTAGCTGTACGTGCTGCGGCCACCCGGCTGGTCGACGACGACCTGGACGTTGGCCTTGATCTCCGCACCTTCGTTGACGAGGTTGACGTCCAGGGGCACCCAGCCGCCGACGCGCCCGGCGCCGTCGAAGCCAGCCTGGACGTCCATGCGGACGGATCCGGAGTCCTGGGGTTGGGCCTGTTGTTGCGGGTCATCCTGTGCGGACGCGACCGGCTGCATGCCTCCGAGGAGGAGACCTAAAAGCAGCAGGACTCCGACGACGGCACGCACCCAACGTGGCTCCCTCCCCCTCATGAACCGAAGCGGTGGCCGCCTGCCGGAATCGACCCAGGCGGGAGATGGCAGCCAGTCTAACAAGTTTTGTGCCACATGAGTGACGCGGCGCAGGTCGCGGGGTCCCAGGCGCGCAGAGGTCATGTGACCTCAAGTCATAGCGGTCGAGGCGGGTGTGTGTCGTAAAAAGATCTCGACTTCTAACTCGCGCACGGCGTCGGCGGGTCCGGTGACGCCAGGTTGTCAGTCATCGGCGGCAGCGCGCACAGCGCATGCACGGCATCCTCGAAGTGATCCACGGGTACGATCTCCATCGAATGCACCCAGCGCTGCGCTTCCTCGGCGTTCGCCCTGGGCACCAGGAAGACCTGCGCCCCGCCCTGCTCCGCGGCGACTGCTTTTTCGGCGACGCCCCCAACCGGCCCAACGCTGCCGTCCCGCGCGATCGTCCCCGTGCCCGCCACGTAGTAGCCGCGGGTCAGATCACCAGGCGTTACCCCGTCGAGGATGGCCAGCGCAAACATCAAACCCGCGGACGGTCCGCCGACGTTGTCGGACGCGATGTCGACCTCAAAAGGCAACTGGACGTCGAACATGTACGTGCTGATCGTCACGCCGACGACTGGCTGGTTGGGATCGCTGGGCGATGCCGCCGTCACCACGTTCAGGTCGAGGTCCTGGCCGTCGCGCTGAACCGCGAGCGTCAACTGGTCGCCGACCTTGTGACCCGTGATGGCCTGCACCAGGTTGTCCGTCGTCTGGACCGGCTGGCCGTCGATGCCGACGATGACGTCGCCGGGCTGCAGGACGCCGTCCGCGGGCAGACCGCCGATCACGCTTTCAACGCGCGCGCCCTGGCCAGTGATCACCACGGGATAGCCAGCCGCCTGCAGGGCAACCGCCGTGGCCACCGGCTTGCTCTCGTCGATCAGCCGCTGGTTGGTCTGGTTGAGCTGGTCCTGCGTTTCGCCCGGCGGCCGAATATAGATGGATGGCACGACCTCGGCGTTGCCGGTCAGCCGCGCATGCAGGACTTCGGCCCAACTGGCTTCGGTCTCGTAGACGGCGGTGAACGCCATGTGGCCCATTGGTTGCTGATGCTCAGGCGGGATGCTCAAGCGCGGAGTGGGCGCCGATTGCGTCGGCCGGGTGCCGACGTCGTACGTGCCGCCCGGAGTAATGACGAAGTACGGACTGGTTGCGCCCAGCGGCGCCACAATCAGCACGCC
>JAFAWJ010000012.1 GCA_019242065.1 Chloroflexota bacterium | reverse complement strand
ACGCGCAGACATATATCGACAAGTACGGTTGTCAGGACCGCGTCGACATCACGAGCTTCAATATGTTCGACGACGCGTGGCCAACCGGCTACGACGCGGTGCTGATGACCAACATCCTGCACGACTGGGATCCAAAGCGGCGTGCTGATCTGGTGGCTTCCAGCTACGCCGCGTTGCCCGTCGGCGGCCATCTTTTTCTTCACGAGATCTTACTCAACGACGCGCAGGACGGTCCGCCCGCGGCGGCCATGTTCTCCACCATGATGCTGGGCACGCGCGGCAAGCAACTGTCTTTCCTGGAGATGCAGAGCCTGCTGACACAGGCGGGCTTCACCAGCGTCGACGTCAAACCAACCTACGGGTACTACTCGCTGGTGATCGGCACCAAGGGGGGCTGACATGCAGGACACGGTCATTACCGATGTCACCACCACGGTCCTCCGCCACCCGGACCTGCCTGGGATTCAGGATGCCACCATCCGCCATCCGGAATCCGGACGTGGGAGTTTATTTGTCCACATCAAGACGGCCTCCGGTCAGGAAGGTCTGGCGCCGGGGCTGGGCTTGTCCCGCGACGTCATTCACCGCGTCCTGAAGCCGGCGCTGATCGGCCAGGACCCGTTGTGCATCGAGAAGCTCTGGGACGACATGTTCTGGCGCGTCCGCGGGTTCGGACGCAAAGGCGTGGCGTTCTGCGCGATTTCGTCCGTCGACATTGCGCTGTGGGACCTGAAGGCCAAACTCTTCGGCGTGCCGCTGTATCGGCTGCTGGGTCCGTTCACCGATCGTGTGCCGATTTACGGGTCCGGCGGTTGGACTTCGTATTCCGAAGCAGAGCTGGTGCGCGAGCAGATGGGGTACGTCGATCGCGGCATTCCGCGCGTGAAAATGAAGGTCGCCAAGGACTTCGGTCGTGCCGAAGCGGAGGACGTCCGCCGTCTCGCAGCGGTGCGCAAGGCCGTGGGCGACGACGTCGAGATCTACGTCGATGCCAACAACGGCTACTACGCCAAGCAGGCGATTGGCATGGCACGCTACCTGGCGGAGTACGACGTCAAGTGGTTCGAGGAGCCCGTGCTCGCCGACGACATTGCCGGATTAGCCGCGATTGCACGTGCCATTTCAATTCCAGTGGCCACAGGTGAGCACGAGTACACCCGCTACGGGTTCAAGGAGCTCATCGCCCAGGGCGGCGCCGACATTGTGCAGCCGGACGTCGGGCGCGTCGGCGGCGTGACGGAATGGATGAAAGTGGCGCACCTGGCGCACGCGTTCAACCTGCCCGTGGCGCCGCACGCGGTGCAACTGGTGCATTTACACCTGGCGTGCTGTACGCCGAATCTGAAGGTGGTGGAGTATCTGGGCACAGCCGAGGAGACGGATCGGCTGTGGTACACGGAGTTTCCTGAGCCAGTGGATGGGTACTGGTCGCCGTATCCCGACCGGCCGGGGCTGGGGCTGGAGCTCAGCCCCGAGGCCGTGCGCAAGTACGCGGTCGATTAGGCTGGGAGATTTGGCGCGGCCACGGGCGTGAGCGGCAGGGTGGGCTCGGGTTCGCCGAATTCCGCGGAGATGTCCACACCGGCGCGCTCTTTCATCAGGGCAACGGCGATGATCGAGATGATCGCGCACGCCAGAATGTAGAACGCGACCGCGGTTCCCGTTCGGAACGCCGCGAAGAGCGCCACGGCGATCAGGGGCGCCGGACCGCCCGCGAACACCGAGGCCAGCTGGTAGCCGATGGACGCGCCGCTGTAGCGCAGCCGGCCGGGAAAGCTCTCGGCGATCATCGCCGCCTGCGGTCCGTACTGCATGTTGTGCGGAATGAGCGAGACGGCAATGACCAGAAAGACCACCACCGGAATTTCCGTGCTCAGCAACCCGAAATAGGCGAAGCCGAAGAGTCCGGTGAGTGCCGCACCCAGAATATAGATCGGCCGCCGACCGTAGATGTCCGAGAGATGCCCGAACAGCGGGATCATGATGAAGCCCAGGATCGACGCCACCAGCACCGGCAACAGAATGAAGTTGCGATCGAAGCCGAGCGCCGGCGCCGCTCCCACGGCGTAGGTGAAAATGAATGCGGTGAAGATGTAGAAGGGCGCCTGCTCGGATAGTCGGGCGAGCGATGCGAGGATGATCTCCTTGGGATGCCGCTTGATGACCTGGACCACCGGTTGGCGCTCGACGCGCTCCTGAACCACCAGTTGCTGGAAGGTCGGTGTCTCGAGGATGCCCAGCCGGATCCACAGACCCAGTCCGACCAGGATGATGCTCAGCAAGAAGGGTATGCGCCAGCCCCAGGTCACGAAGTCAGGTCCGGAGATG
>JAFAWJ010000705.1 GCA_019242065.1 Chloroflexota bacterium | reverse complement strand
GCAGGCGAACACGCCTGGCTCGCTGGTCATGAACGTCTCGTCGCGCGCCACGTTGCCCCTGGCATCCAGTTCGACGCCGAGCGTCTCGAGCATGCCTGCTCGCTCTGGACCGACGAAGCCCATCGCCAGCAGCACCAGCTCGCACGGCAGCTCGAACTCCGACTCGGGCAGTTTCTGGAACTTGCCCTCCGCGAAGACGACTTCGTGGGCGCGCAAGGCGCGCAGGTTGCCGTTGTCGTCACCGAGGAAGCACTCGGTATTGACGCTGTAGACGCGCTCGCCGCCCTCCTCGTGCGCGGACGAGATGCGGAAGATATTGGAGTACGTCGGCCACGGGTTGTTCGCGGCGCGCGCGTCGGGCGGTCTGGCCAGGATCTCGAACTGGTGGACCAAGGCGGCGCCCTGGCGATGGGCGGTCCCCAGACAGTCGGCGCCGGTATCGCCGCCGCCGATGATCACCACGTGCTTGCCCGCCGCCGTGATCGTCGGCTCGGGCAGGTCGCCCTCCTGGACGCGGTTGGAGATGGGCAGGTACTGCATGGCCTGGTAGATGCCCGACAGCTCGCGGCCGGGAATGGGCAGGTCACGCCAGGCGGTGGCGCCGCCGGCCAGGACCACGGCGTCGAAGTCGGCGCGCAGCTCCGCGACGTTCGAGGCGTCGACCAGCGCACTGGTACGGAATTGCGTGCCCTCGGCGCGCATCTGCTCGAGGCGACGATTCAGGTGGCGTTTTTCCAGCTTGAACTCGGGAATCCCGTAGCGGAGCAGTCCACCGGGTCGGTCGGCGCGCTCGAAGACCACGACGTCGTGACCGGCGCGGGTGAGCTGTTGCGCGGTGGCAAGGCCGGAGGGGCCTGAACCGACGACGGCGACGCGTTTACCGGTTTTGACCGCGGGCACATGCGGCGTGATCCAGCCCTCGGCCCAGGCGCGGTCGATGATTTCGAGCTCCACCTGCTTGATGGTGACCGGGTCCTGGTTGATGCCGAGCACGCAGGCCGTCTCGCACGGCGCCGGACAGAGACGACCGGTGAACTCGGGGAAATTATTGGTGGCGTGGAGTCGCTCGATGGCGTCGCGCCAGTGCTCGCGATAGACCAGGTCGTTCCAGTCCGGTATCAGGTTGCCGAGCGGGCAGCCGTTGTTGCAGAAGGGGATGCCGCAGTCCATACAGCGGCCGGCCTGTTGCTTCAGCTTGTCCGGTGCAAACGGCAGGTACACCTCCTGCCAATCGAGCACGCGGCTCTGGACGGGTCGGCGTGTCGGTGTTTCGCGCTTCCACTGGAGAAAGCCGGTGACTTCACCCATGCGCGGCCACCATGACGCGGTCCTGCGCCTCGTCCATCGACATGCCGTCTTGTTCGGCCAACTGCATCACGCTCATCACCCGTCGATAGTCGCGCGGCATGATTTTCTGAATCCGATCCAGTACCGCGCCCCAGTCCGCAAGGATGTCGGCGGCGCGTGCGGAGTCAGTCAGCTCTCGGTGGCGCGTGATGATCTCCAGCAGCCACTCGCGGTCTTCTTGATTGAGGGGCTCGAGGTCGACCATTTCGGTGTTGACACGCCTGGAAAAATCGCCGTCGCAGTCGAACACGTAGGCGATGCCACCGGACATGCCCGCTGCGAAATTACGGCCGGTCGGTCCCAGCACCACCACGCGTCCGCCGGTCATGTATTCGCAGGCGTGATCGCCGACGCCCTCGACGACCGCGACGGCCCCCGAGTTGCGCACCGCGAAGCGCTCGCCGACGACACCCCGGATGAATACTTCACCTGAGGTTGCTCCATACAGGATGACGTTGCCGGCGATGATGTTGTCTTCCGCCACGAAGCTGGCGTCGCGATCTGGATTCAGGATGACGCGTCCACCAGAAAGACCTTTAGCGGTGTAGTCGTTGGCATCGCCCTCCAGGTGGAGCGTGATGCCGCGAGGCACGAACGCACCGAAACTCTGACCGGCGGAGCCGCGCAGGTGAATCTGGATCGTGTTGTCGGGCAGGCCTTCGCCACCCCAGCGTCGGGTAAGCTCCGAGCCCAGCAGGGTGCCCACGCTGCGATTGACATTCTGGATCGGCATGTCGATCTTGACTGGCCAGCCAACCTCGAGCGCCAGTTGGGCTTGCTTGATCAGCTCCTGGTCGAGCGCGCGGTCCAGGTGATGGTTCTGCTGGCGCGTGCACAGCAGGTCCTGCCCGTCGTACGGGTTGTCGGCCACCTTCAAGATGGGCGACAGGTCCAGCCCGTTGGCTTTCCAGTGCGTGACCGCCGCGCGCATGTCGAGGACCTCGGCGTGGCCCACGGCCTCGGCGATCGATCGGAAGCCGAGCGCGGCGAGGTGCTCGCGCACCTCCTGGGCGATGAATTCGAAGAAGTTGACGACAAACTCCGGCTTGCCAGAGAAGCGCTTGCGCAGCTCGGGGTTCTGCGTCGCCACGCCCACTGGACAGGTATCCAGGTGGCACACGCGCATCATGACGCAGCCACTGACCACCAGCGGAGCGCTGGCAAATCCGAATTCCTCGGCTCCCAGCAGCGCGGCGATGACGACGTCGCGGCCGGTCTTGAGCTGGCCGTCGCACTGAACGACGATACGGTCGCGCAAGCCATTTTTGAGCAACGTCTGCTGCGTCTCGGCGATCCCGAGCTCCCAGGGCGCACCGGCGTGCTTGATGGAGGTTAGCGGCGAGGCTCCGGTGCCGCCGTCATGTCCGGAGATGAGCACGACGTCGCTGCGGGCTTTGGCGACGCCGGCGGCGACGGTCCCGACACCGACCTGGGCCACGAGTTTGACGTGCACGCGAGCGCGGGGATTGGAGTTCTTCAGATCGTGAATCAGCTGCTTGATGTCTTCGATGGAATAGATATCGTGATGCGGCGGCGGACTGATCAGCCCGACGCCCGGTGTGGAGTGCCGCGTGCGAGCGATCCACGGGTACACCTTGTGGCCTGGCAGCTGGCCGCCTTCGCCGGGCTTGGCGCCCTGCGCCATCTTGATCTGCAGGTCGTCGGCGTTGACCAGGTACTCGGAGGTGACGCCAAAGCGACCTGAGGCGACCTGCTTGATCGCCGAACGGCGCCAGTCACCATTGGGGTCAGGCGCATACCGGTCGGCATCCTCGCCGCCTTCACCCGTATTCGACTTGCCGCCAATGCGGTTCATCGCGATGGCCAGTGTTTCGTGCGCTTCTTTCGAGATCGAGCCGTAGGACATGGCGCCGGTCGCGAAGCGCTTGAAGATCTCGCTGACTGGCTCCACTTCGTCGATCGGCACCGGGGGGCGCACCCCGTCGCGGAAGGTGAACAGACCGCGCAGCGTGGCCAGGCGGCGCGCCTGGTCGTCGACCAGCCGCGTGTATTCCTTATAGACGTCGTAGCGTTTGGCGCGCGTCGCGTGCTGCAGCTTGAAGACCGTCTCGGGATTGAACAGGTGGTATTCGCCCTCGCGCCGCCACTGGTATTCACCGCCGAGGTCCAGGTCGCGATGGGCGCGCTCGTCCGGGCGGCGTGGATACGCGGTCTGGTGGCGGAGGGTGACCTCGCGCGCGATCGCGTCCAGGCCAATACCGTCGATGCGCGACACCGTTCCGGTGAAGTATTCGTCGACCAGGTCACGCGAGAGACCGATGGCCTCGAACACCTGCGCGCCCGTGTACGACGCGACCGTGGAGATGCCCATCTTGGACATCACTTTGAGGACGCCCTTGCCGGCCGACTTGATGTACTTCTTGACAGCGTCGTGCGGATCGGCGCCGCCGAGACCGAATCGGTCCTGGGCGATCAGGTCGTCGATGGTTTCGAAGGCGAGGTACGGGTTGATGGCGCCCGCGCCGTACCCGATGAGTAACGCCATGTGGTGGACTTCGCGCGCATCGCCGGTTTCCACGATCAGCCCGACGCGCGTGCGCGTCTTTTCGCGAATCAGGTGATGGTGCACCGCCGACGTCAGCAGTAGGGAGGGGATCGGCGCCCACTCGGCGTCGGAGTCGCGGTCGGACAGGACCAGGATGCGACAGCCGTCGGCGATGGCCGCCGACGCTTCGAGGCAGGCGCGCTCGAGCGCGGCGCGCAGCCCTTCGCCGCCATCCGCGACGCGGAACAGACCCGAGACGACGTGCGCCGCCAGGTTCGGGAAGGTGCCGTCGTCGTCGACGTGGATCAGGCGCGCCAGGTCGTCGTTGTCGATGATGGGAAACGGCAGCTCGATCTGTCGGCAGGATTCTGGCCCGGGCTGCAGCAAGTTGGCCTCCGGGCCGAGCGTCGACGACAGCGACGTGACCAGCTCTTCGCGGATCGCATCCAGCGGCGGGTTGGTCACCTGTGCGAACAACTGCTGGAAATAGTCGAAGAGCAACCGTGGTCGATCTGACAGCACCGCCAGCGGTGTGTCGGTGCCCATCGAGCCGATGGCCTCGCCGCCCTCGCGCGCCATGGGTGAGACCAGCAGCTTGAGCTCTTCATGCGTGTAGCCGAAAACCTGCTGACGGCGTCGGACCGACTCGTGGCTGGCGACCACGTGCTGGCGGGCGGGCAGATCGTCCAGACGGATCAGGCCATTCTCCAGCCAGCGAGCGTAGGGCTGCTCGCACGCCAGTTGCGCCTTGAGCTCGGTATCCTCGACGATGCGCCCCTGGCGGGTGTCGACCAGGAACATGCGACCGGGCTGCAAGCGGCCCTTCTTGACGACACGTCCGGGCTCGACGGGGACGACGCCCGTTTCGCTGGCCATGATGACCCGATCGTCGTCGGTGATCCAGTAGCGGCTCGGCCGCAAGCCGTTTCGATCGAGGACGGCGCCGATGACGGTGCCGTCGGTGAAGGCGATCGAGGCCGGACCGTCCCACGGCTCCATGAGCGAGGCGTGGAACCGATAAAAGGCGCGCTTCTCGGGCGGCATGCTGGCGTGGTTTTCCCAGGCTTCGGGGATCATCATCAGCACGGCGTGCCAGATGGGTCGGCCGCCGAGGTGCAGCAGCTCGAGACATTCGTCGAAACTGGCCGTGTCGGAGCCGGAGCTGGTGATGATCGGGAACGCCCGCTCCAGGCCCGGGATGTGCGGCGTCGCCATCAGCGCTTCGCGGGCGCGCAACCAGTTGCGGTTGCCCTGCACCGTGTTGATCTCGCCGTTGTGCGCGACCATTCGGTACGGATGTGCCAATGGCCAGGACGGGAACGTGTTGGTCGAAAAGCGGCTGTGGACCAGCGCCAGCGCCGAGCTCAAGCGTGCGTCGCCCAGGTCGGGGAAGAACTCCCCCAGTTGGGGCGTGGTGAGCATGCCTTTATAGATGAGCGTTCGCGCCGAGAGTGACGGGAAGTAGACCGCCTCACTGCCCGTAAGTTCGTGCTCGCAGCGCTTGCGCGCGACGAAGGCCTTGCGGTCGAGATCGATGCCGCGGGCACCGTCTGGATCGTCGAGGAACAGGTGCTTGAACCCAGGCATCACGCCGAGCGCAGTCTTGCCGACGTCGGAGGCATTGACGGGGACGTCGCGCCAGCCGAGGACCCGCAGACCTTCATCACGCACGATCGACTCGACGCGTGCCATCGACCGCGCGGCGGTGTCGGGATCGGCGGGCACAAAGCACAGACCGACCGCGTATGCGCCCGGCTCGGGGAGATCGAAGGGAACGACTGCGCGGAAGAACGCGTCCGGAACCTGAACCAGGATGCCCGCGCCGTCGCCCGTGTTAGGCTCGGCGCCCTGTGCGCCGCGATGATCGAGATTGCACAGCGCGTTCAGCGCCGTGTCGACGATGTCGCGACTGGGTCGTCCTTTGATGTCGGCGACGAAGGACACGCCGCAGGCGTCGTGCTCGAAGCGAGGATCGTAGAGGCCGTCGCGCTCAGGCAGACAACTAAAAGGCGGTCGACGAGTTGTCTGGTCAAAGCGAGGCTTGGCCTGTGTCATGTCGCACCCTGTCGCAGAAGAGTTACTTTCCGTCGCGAGGGACGACGTTGGCCCGGCCGCGGGAAGATAAGGATACTAAACCGGGTTTAGCGCGCAACTCCAGTCACGTTCCGCAGGAGGACCGTCCCATCGCCATCGCCAACCCAGAGCAGGCGCCGACGGCGCACGACACCCCAGTGCGTGTCACCCGAACATTTCGGAAGGTGCTGGTGGTCCTGGCCGTCCTCGGGCCCGGGCTGATCGCTGGCGCCGCGGGTGACGACGCGGGAGGCGTCGCCACCTATGCGTCTGTCGGCGCCCAGTACGGCTACTCGCTGCTGTGGGCGCTGATCCTGATCACGGTGTCGCTGATCGTCGTCCAGGTGCAGGTCGCCCGTCTGGGGGTAGTCACGGGCAAAGGGCTGGCCGAGCTCATCCGCGAGCAGTTCGGCGTGCGCTGGACCTCCTTCGCCATGGTGGTGCTGTTGATCGCCAACGTGGCGGTGACCATTGCCGAGTTCGCGGGTGTGGCGGCGGCTGGCGGCCTGTTCGGGATTCCGGCCTGGGTGTCGGTGCCAATCGCGGCCGTCGTGGTCTGGCTGATCGTCGTGCGGTCGTCGTATGCCGTTGCCGAAAAAATCTTCCTCGTGCTGGGTGCGGTGTTGCTGACGTATGTCGCCGCGGCCGTCCTTGCCGGGCCAGACTGGCGCGACGTGGCGGTCCAGTCGATCACGCCCAGCTTCAGCTTCGACCACGACTACCTGATCACGTTTATGACCCTGGTGGGCACCACGATCACCCCCTACATGCTGTTCTATCTCCAGTCCTCGATCTCGGATAAGGGCCTGGGCATGAGCGAGTATCCGGCGGAGCGCACCGACGTGGTCCTTGGTTCGGTGCTGAGCGACCTGATCGCGGCGTTCATCGTCATCTGCACGGCGGCGACCCTGTACGTCGCCGGCATCCAGGTGTCGACCGCCGACGACGCGGCACGGGCGCTGGAACCGCTGGCCGGACCGTTTGCCAGGGTGCTGTTCGGCCTGGGTCTGTTCGGGGCGAGCATGTTGGCGGCCAGCGTTCTGCCGCTGAGCACCGCGTATGCGATTTGCGGTGCCTTCGGGTGGGAGCGAGGCGTGTCCTACCCCTGGCGCCGAGCGCCGGTGTTCAACGGCCTGTACACGGTGTTGATCGTCATCGCCGCCGCGTTCGTGCTGGTGCCAGGTTTGCCGCTCATTCAGGTGATCCTCGCCACACAGACGCTCAACGGCCTGCTCCTGCCGGTGATCCTGGTGTTCGTCGTCAAGCTGGCCAACGACCGGCGCATCTTGCAGGAGCACACCAACGGGCGCGCCTTCAACATCCTGGCGTATGGGACCACCGTGGTCCTGTCGGTGCTCAGCGTGGTCCTGCTGGTGTCGTTCGGCTTTACCTGATCCTCCCGCGGGGCGGACAATCGTCCTATGCAAAGACGCGCCAGTGCCGAATCAACGGCGGAGCTGTACCTGGAACTGCTGGCTGCCCGTGGCGTTCGCTATTTCTTTGGCAACGGCGGCACTGATTTCGGGCCGATCGTCGACGCCTACGCCAAGCGACTGAGCGTGGAGGCGCCCGTGCCCGTGCCGGTGACGGTCCCGCACGAGATCACGGCGATGGCCATGGCCCACGGCTTCACGATGGTGAGCGGCGAGCCACAAGTCGTCATGGTGCATACCGTCGCCGGGACCGCCAACGCAACCGGTGGTCTGATCAACGCGACGCGTGCTGGCGTCCCGATGTTGTTCTCGGCGGGCCGCACGCCGTTGACCGAGGGGAGCGCGCGGGGGTCGCGCGACGGCGGCATCCACTGGGCCCAGGAGTCCTTCGACCAGGGCAGCATGGTGCGCGAGTGGGTCAAGTGGGACTACGAGCTGCGCCACGGGGCTGACCTGGAAGGCGTGGTCGATCGAGCCATGGCCATCAGTCAGACCGAACCGTGCGGGCCGGTGTATCTGACGCTGCCGCGTGAGGTCCTGGCCGAGCCCGCGGGTGAGCTGAGCTACGCCGACCAGCCGCGCATGGGCCCCAGCCGCTCGGTCGCGGCGCCGGAGAGCCTGGAGCAGGCCGCGCGGCTGCTGGCTGGCGCCCGCCGGCCGCTGCTGATCACCCGTTCGGCCGGGCGCGATCCAGCGGCGGTGGCCCCGCTGGTCCGGCTGGCCGAGGTGCTGGGCATGCCCGTCTTCGAGAGCGGGCCGACGCACATGAACTTCCCGGTCAGTCATGAGCTCCACCAGGGCGGCGACATCGTCGAGGTGTTGGAAACGGCCGACGTGATCGTCGTCGTCGAAGCCGACGTACCCTGGCAGCCGAAGCGGGCGCGGCCGAATCCAGAGGCGACCATCATCTCCATCGCCGCCGATCCGCTGTACAGCCGTTATCCGGTCCGCGGCTTCCCCAGCAGCGTCAACCTGGCGGGCGACGTGGGCCTCACCCTGGAACTGCTCGTAGAGCGCCTGGCCGGCGAGCGCATCGATCCGGCCCAGGTGCGCGCGCGCACGGCCGAATGGGCCGCTCGCCACGAACGGGTGCGGGCCGACGCCGTCGCGCGTGGCAAGGCGGGCGCTCAGCGGAAACCGCTCGACAAGGCCTGGGTGGCGCAGTGCCTCGAACAGTTCCGCGACAGCAACACCATCATCCTGAACGAGATCGGTCTGGATACCAGCCAGTTCGCGTTCGAGCAGCCAGGCACCTTTTTCAGCGTCTCGCAGGCGGGCGTCCTGGGCTGGGGCATCGGCGCGGCGCTGGGCGCGCGGCTGGCGGCGCCTGACAAGACGGTAGTGACGTGTGTGGGCGACGGCTCGTACATGTTCGGCGTACCGTCGGCCGCCCACTGGGCCGCGCGTCGCTATGACCTGCCGGTGCTCATCATCGTCTGGAACAACGCCAAATGGTCGGCGGTGGAGTCGGCGACGCGCACGGTGTACCCGGAGGGCTGGGCCGCGCGCACACGCTCGTTCCCGTTCTCGGATCTGTCGCCGGCGTTGGCCTTCGAGCACGATGTGCGCGCGGCGGGCGGTTTCGGGCTACGGGTCGAGTCCCCGGACGAGGTGCCAGGCGCGCTCGAACAGGCGCTCCACGCCGTGCGGGAAGAGCACCGTCTCGCGCTGCTGAATATGGTGGCCTGACCGATGCGGCCCGGGCTCGTGAGTCGTCGCGCGGCGCTGCAGTGGGCCGCGTTGGGCGCCCTCAGCCTCGGCCTGTTCGACGCGTGCGCCCCCGTGCGCGGCGCCGGCGGAGCCACCCCCGTCGGCGCGGCGCCGACCGCGGGAACTGCGGCCCGGCTGCAGTTGCCGAGCCAGGTGCCCTTCCCGGTGCCTGCGCCGGAGATGTCCGGCTCCGATCAGGGCGTGCAGCCGGTGTACGTGCACTACCCGAAAAATCCGGTGAAGTCCGTCTCGGGGCCGCCCGGTAAAGGCAGCCAGATCAGCGCGCTGACCAACACCGTCAACGCACCGCCTGCGCCCATGGACCAGAATCCAGCCTGGCAGGCGGCCAACCAGCAGCTGGGCTCTACGTTGAACATCAACGTCGTGGCCGCCTCCGACTACCCGACCAAACTAGCGACGGTCATGGCCGGCTCGGATCTGCCGGACCTGCTGTACATCTTTCAGGGTGGCCCGTCGCCCGTGCCGAATCTGCTCCAGTTCCTGCAGGCTCGCTGTGCCGACCTGACGTCCTACCTGGCTGGCGACGCGGTCAAGGACTATCCCAACCTGGCCAATTTTCCCGCCTACAATTGGCGGGGCACCGGCACGACGTACGGCTCGAGTATCTGGGGTGTGCCGGTGCCGCGCTCGGTGCTCGGCTCGTGTATCTACGTCCACCAGGAGCTGCTGGACACGGTCGGTGGCGCGCTGCCCAAAAGCGCGGACGACCTCAAGCGCATGCTGAGCGCGCTGACGCAGCCGCAGGACAACCAGTGGGGCATCGGCTCCTCGACGGGGATGGCCTTCTTCGTGCCGGCGATGTTCTTGCAGATCTTCGGCGGCCCCAACAACTGGCGGCTGGAGTCCTCTGGCAAGCTAACCAAGGACTTCGAGACCGACGAGTTCAAGGCGGCGACCGGCTACGTGCGCGACCTCGTCCAGGCCGGCGTCTTCCACCCAAACTCCGCGTCGGCGGGCGTCCTGGGTGCGGATGGCGACTTCACCGCCGGACGCTACGCGTTCTACTACAGCACCTGGCTGGCACTCAGCACCGTCTTCTGGCCGCAGGCGGCGCGTCTTGGTCCCAACGTGCGTATCCGCGGCGTCGATCCGTTCAGCGCGGACGGCACCAGCAAGCCGGTCTTTTTCCTGGGAATTGGCAATTTCGGCAACACGTACCTCACCAGCACCTCGCCAGATCGCATCAAGGAGCTGCTGGGCGTGCTCAACTTCCTGGCAGCTCCGTTCGGGACGCAGGAGCAGATGCTGCTGAGCTACGGGCTACCCGACGTGGACTACTCGCTCACCGCTGACGGCGATCCGGTGCCCACGGCTGGCAACAGCTATGTCTACAACCCCGTTCCGTTCCGCTACCTGACCCAGTATCCGGGGGTCCAGTACAACACCACCAATCCTGCCGACTATGCGCAGGTGGTGCACCCGACCGAACTGGCCATGGCGGCGGACGGCATTCAAGATCCGACGCTGGGGCTCTATTCGCCGTCCTTTGCCAATTTGAATGCTGCGCTCAAGCAGGCCGTCTATGACGGAGTGTCGGATATCGTGCAGGGCCGCCGGCCGCTGACTGACCTCGACAGCATCGTTGCCGATTGGCGCACCAACGGGGGTGAGACCATTCGCAACGAGTACCAGGCCGCCCTGCAAGCCCGCGGCTAGTTGCCGTCGACGACGATGACGCCGGCCATGCCCTGGCCGCCGGGTCCGCCGTGGTACCCACAGAAGTACGGGTAGGTGCCAGGCGTGTCGAACTCCATTTGAAACTGGTCGCCGGTGACGACGTCGCCAGAGTCGAACGAGCCGTCGTCTGCAGTCACAGTGTGCGTCTGGGCGTCAGGGTTGTTCCAGGTCACGGTCTGGCCGGGGGCGATGTGCACCTCGGTGCGGTCAAACGTATCGGCGTTCATGGTGATCGGGTCTGGCGCCCCCTGAGCCACGGCCGACGAACTCAGGAGCAGTAACGAACACGCGGCCAACGACAGCGCGACGCCCGCGGAGCGAACGACAGGCGGGATCTTCATCTTCATCGGCGTTAGGATGCCACGCGGGCGAGGCCACCGTCTGAATCGACACGCCGCCGGTGCGGTCGGCGTGTCGATTCAGTGGTGTGGAGTGGGGGGGCGACGCGAATCTGCTGTCACCATACGTCGGCGCGCCGCGGCGTGGGATGAACAGTTCGCGAGCAGGTTGTTAGCAAATGCCGAAAACGGCATTGATCCGATTGCGGCTCGCCGACGTAGTGGCTTGTGTCATGCCATCTGTCACACGTCGTGGTTTCATCGGACGGACGTCTCTCAGCCTCGTGGCCATCGGCGCCCTGGGCGCCATCGGGCCGCTACCGGCGCTGGCCGATAGCCAGACGCCGGCACGGACACAGCCCCTGCCCGGCGCCGACCCGCGGATGACCCCGCCAACGCCAGCGGTCAGCCTGGTCGGCGGTCAGCCGTTCGTCGTCTACGTCAGCGATCCGTCGACGGGCGCCGGCACCATCATGGTCGGCGAGCAAGCGATCCCCTTCACCAACAGCGCCATCGTGCAGAGCCTGCACCAGGCCATCGCCTGAGCGCATGTCCTCACACCGAGAAGCGCCCGAGATCGCCTCCGATCCCGTGGCCGACAACACCGACGTCTACGCGTTCGTCAGCCCGGATGCGCCCGACACCGTCACGCTGATCGCCAATTTCATTCCCGGTCAGGACCCGGCCGGCGGACCGAACTTCTATCGCTTCGGCGACTCAGTATTGTATTCGATCAACATCTCCAATTCGTCGGGCGCCAATCCGGATATCAGCTTCCAGTTCCGGTTCACGACGGATATTCAAAGTCAGACGACGTTTCTGTACAACACCGGCCCCATCACCTCACTCACCGACCCGAACTGGAACCTGCGCCAGCTGTATTCGGTGACGCGCGTTCAGGGCGACCAGGTCGACACGCTCGGGACGAATCTGGCGACGCCGCCGTGTCGCATCGGACCGCGCTCCACGCCCAAGTACGACGACCTGGCGGCCGCCGCCATTCATACTCTGCCGGGCGGCATCAAGGTGTTCGCCGGCCAGCGCGCGGATCCTTTCTGGGTGGACCTCGGCTCGATTTTCGACCTGGGTGACCTGCGTCCGTTCCAGAACCTGCACCTGATTCCGACCGCCGCCGCCAACGGTGTCAACGAGCTGCAGGGCTTCAACGTGCACACGATTGCCATCCAGGTGCCGACCGACCAGCTGACCAGTACTGGCGTCAAACCCAGTGGCGTCATGGATCCAACGGCGACGATCGGCGTGTGGTCCACCGCCAGCCGCCAACAGTCTCGGGTGCTCAACATGGGTTCCGCGCCGCAAGACATGGGGCCGTGGCTCCAGGTCTCGCGCCTCGGCAATCCACTGGTCAACGAAGTCCTGATTCCCTTGTGGTCGAAGGACCTGTGGAACCAGACGGCGGTCAATCAGGAGAGTCAGTTTCTTCAGTATTATCAGACACCCGAGCTGCAGAAACTGCTGCCGGTCCTGTATCCGAACGTGTTTCCGAATCTTGCGGCGGTGAACATGCCGCGCGCTGACCTGGTGGCGATCTTGCTCACTGGGATTCCAGCGGGTGTGGTGCCGGGGTTCCAGAACTTCACCGGCCCCACACAGGCCGATATGCTGCGGTTGAATGTGGCTGTGCCACCCACGGCCCAGCCCAATCCGATTGGGCTGGTGGCGGGCGACGCGGCGGGATATCCGAATGGCCGACGGCTGGTGGACGACATTGTTGCGATCGAGCTGCGAGCGATCGCCGGGGCGACGCTGCCGCTGGTGGCTCCGAGCTACAAGCCCGACGACGCTGCTGGACAGTTGAAGGACGGCACGATGCCGTCGCCGACGTCGCCGTTCCTATCTAGTTTTCCGTACGTGGGTACGCCGAACGAAGGCTACGCCCATCAATTCGCCGCCGCTTGAGGACAATCGCGCAATTGTCGGGCATTCGCCACACCCCTCTCTCTCCCCCTCACCCCAACCCTCTCCCAGAGGGAGAGGGAGTATCGTTAGCTACACCTCTCGGGGGGAGAGGGAGTATCGTTAGCTACACCTCTCCCCCCGAGAGAGGTCGCGCGATGCGCGGGTGAGCGATACGCATCAGCCGCGCACGCCAACTGTCGTTACTGCGTGGAGACGCTCTGGGGCACCAGGACCGGTCCGCCAGGCGTTCGGTTGATCTGATACGAGACGGTGTCCGTGCCGGAGGGGCAGCACAGCGGATCGGTCGCCGCGTAGCGCTGGAACTCGGCGGTGATCGAGTCTCTGGCACCGAAGAAACGCACGTCGCCGGTGCCGTCGGTGCGTGAATCCATGGTGGAGGGCGAGATCGTCCCGGCGAACTGACCGTTGACGAAGACGAACACATTGTAGCCGAGTGGACGACACATACCGTCATAGCCTGAAAGACCGCGCACCACGTATGTGTCCCAACCGGCGGCGTAACTGGAAAAGAGCGTCCAGCCGGCATCGCTGAGCGCCTGGTCCGCGGAGGTGTCGATGGGCCGCTTCTGCGGGAGGCATTGCGGATTGGTCGATGGGTCCATCGCCGGAGCCTGGGGGACGTCCATGCCGGCCTGATTCCAGTTGCTGAGCGGCTGGTCGAGCCAGCTGCTCTGCGCCGCGGCAGCGCCAGGCAGCAGGGCCAGGATCAGCGCGAGGGACGCGAGTACGCTCGATGCAAGGGTCCGCATGCGCACACGGTATCGCCGGTGACTGCTCGGCGGCAATTCGTCGGAACGACTACGAGCTTTCTTGCTGGAGGTGCTCCACGCGTTGATCGCGAAACTCGTCGACGATCACCGCGATCGCCGCGGCGGCCGGAATCGCGAACAGCGCTCCGAGCAGTCCGAGGAGCTCGTTGCCGATCAGCAGTGCGACGAGCACCACCAGGGAGTTGATTTCGACGGCCTTGCCCATCAGTCGTGGCGTGACGACGTTGCTTTCGAGCTGACTCCACGTGAAGGTGAAGATGGTTGCCAGGACGCCGGTCGTGGGTCCGGCCAGGAAACCCAGGAGGATCGAGGGAAACGCGGCGATGAATGGGCCAATACCCGGAATGAATTCGGCAATGAACCAGATCGCGCCCAACACCGGCGCGCCAGGCACACCCAGGAGCCCAAGTCCGACACCCGCGACTGCGCCAATGACCAGCGCCAGCAGCAATTGTCCGACCACCCAGTGGCTCAACCGGGTGCCGATATTGAGCATGATGCGATGCGCCTGGGGTTGGCGCGACAGTGGAAAGAAGACGATGACGTAGTCCAGGATCCGTCCGCCGTCGACGGTCATGTACAGGGCCATGAAGAGCACGAACAAGACGTTGACGAATCCGCCGAAGATGGTGAACAACACGGACGCCGCGTTGAGCAACTGCACGAGGACGCTGGACAACGACTGTGAGATGCCCGTCGCGCCGCCAAACAGGTCGATCAGGTGCAGGTCGGCCAGCACTGGGGACGAATCCTGGATGTCCGCCAGCCAGCGGTCGATCTCCGACGCATACGCCGGAGCGCGCTCGAGAAGCGTATTCAACCCGGTAATCGCGTTGCTAATCACGAGCGAGCCGAGTACCACCAGCACGATGCCGACTACCAGATAGATCAGCACGACGACCGCGGCTTTGGGGGGACGCCAGCCGAAAAGATGAGCCCGATCCGGATCTGTCGCGCGCGACACCAGCGGCGCCATACCGGAGGCGATGATCAATGCCGCGAACACCTGGATGATGACGAATTTGAGCTGCAGCAGGATCAGCGCGAGCGCAACCATGGCAATCGTAAAGACCGCCGCGCGATACAGCACCCGTTCGTCTGGAATTGGCACCTGGCTAGCGGCCCGACCGGTTACCGTCGAGGTTCATCGCGAAGATTTTGCGCGGCTGAATCTTCAGGATGACGCGCTGCTGGCCCGGCTGGCGGAAGGGATAGGCGTCCACAGCCAGGTACTTTTTTGCAAGCTGGTCGATGTGCTCGTCCGCACCATCGGTGGTGATGTCCACCACCCGGCCGCGGATACTGACGACGCGAAACGGTTTGGCCGGATCGTGCGCCGTGATGGCCACCCGTGGATCGCGGCGAATATTTCTGACCTTCTGATGCGTTGCCACGCTGTTGACGATCACGTGGGTGCCGTCCGTGTCGACCCAGACCTGCGTGACCTGCGGCGAGCCGTCCGGCATCAGCGTCGCGATCTGCCCGTAGGACGGCTCGCGCAAGAGTTGCTCGATCTGAGGAGTGATCAGTGAATCAGTGGCTGACATTCCGCTATGATGCCCGCTATTCAGCAGGTCTGCTGCGCGGCGATCGTGGCGCGCAAGCCGGCCAGCACGTCGGCCTGGTCGCCGGCCGGCGGCTGGATGTCCCAGATCAGGAGCCAGCGTGCCACCGGCTCGGCGCGAAACGTGGCGCCTTCGGACTGGAGTGTGTCGAGATAGGGTTGGGTCGCGCACCGCGTCTCCACCAGCAGGAACACGCGCTGCGGGACGTGCTCGTCGTCGACCCGGGCGGTATAGGCCGGATAACGGTCCAGACGTCCGGAGTAGGGTGGCGGCAGCGCCGGAGCCACGATCACACGCTCGGCCGAAACGTACATCAGCGGATAGGCTGTCCAGTAATCCGCATAGCCGGTGGTCAGTCCGCGCTGCTGGAGCGCATCCAGCGCAGCGTCGGTCTGGTCCAGTTGTGAGAGCCCGTCCGGTGGCAGCACGCGCGCCAGGTCCTTGTAATGGAGCAGACTGGGTAGCACACAGGCCAGCAGCCATGCCGCCGCGACGGCCCTCCCGAATCGCGGCGTGCGCCGCATAAGCTCGGCCAGGAGTGCGCCGGTCAGTGCCGCCGCGACGACGTAGGTCGCGATGACATAGCGCGCGCTACCGTGTGCGACCACCAATCCGACCGCCGTGGCAAGCATCACCACCGCCATCGCAACCAGTCGCTGGCGCGCCAGTCGGCAGGGCCGCCGCCAGGCCTCCCACGCGATCCACAGCGGGCCGACCACCAACGCCGCAAGAAGCACAGCGGCCTGGACTGGATTGGAGCCACCGGACGTTTCGTCGGTTCCGCCAAGCGCCGCCAACAGGATCGACGTGAATTGCTGAGTCTGCGCCACGGGACCGTCGACCGGCAGCGACTGCTGGTCGAACTTACGCAGTACGGCCGTGACGGTGGGCCAATCGGAGCCCACGTTCGCGATGAGCATCGGGAGTAGGCCGACCAGGACGAGCGTCGCGCAGGCCAGTCCGCGGAGGCTTCGAAACTCGCGCACCGCCGCGAAGAGGACCACCAGGAGCACGGGCAGTGTCAGCAGGGCTGGCTGCCAGACCCAGGCGGCGACGCCGCCGGTGAGTGCCACCATGGCCAGCGTGGAGAACTGGACTGAGCGAGACGACGCGCGCAGCGCGCGCAGGACGAGCAGGAGGGTCGTCAACTGGAGTGCACAACCCAGTGCAAAACCACCACCCGAGTTGACCAGCAGCCTGCCCAAAACGGGCGGAGCACACGCCAGCGGTACGGCGGCAATCAGGCCGGCCGGTGCTGGCCCCAGGTAGTCTGCCAGCATCCAGGCCAGTGGGATGAGCGCGACCGACGCCAGCGCCGCGGGCGCAAACACCAGCCAGGTGTGAAAGCCCAGGACCGCGAAAAACCCGGCGATCAGGTAGGCTTCCAACGCGCCGAAATAGGTCTGGCCCCAGTAGAAGACCGGCAGCTCGCGGGCGTACAGGATGTGGCGTGCCATCAAGCCGGGGATGGCCTCGTCGGCGCTCAGACGTTGGGTTCCGTAGAGCACCCACAGGCGCAGACTGGCGCCGACGATGATCAGCGCGCCCAACGGCCACGCGACACCTGGGCGCACCATCTTGTGAGGATAGTCTGAACCACGGCCGCCGACTTCGCTACCATTGGAGTCCCGAGATGTACTCCGTCATTCTCCGCACCGACTTCATCGCGCAGCATTTCCTCATCGGTGGCGATTGGGGACCTGAGAACGAGCGCAATTCGCATCATTATGTCCTCGAGCTACAGCTCGATGGACCCACGCTGGACGAGCACGGCTATCTGGTGGACATCGTGCGCGTCGAGAGCGCACTTGGCGAGGTGCGCGCGGCGTATGCCGATCGACTGCTAAATGACCTGCCGGAGTTCAGCGGGCTGAATCCGAGCCTGGAGCACTTCGCGCGTATCGTCTGTGGGCGGCTGGCCGACACGCTGGCGGCGCCAAATCTGGCAGGAATCAGCATCCGCTTGTGGGAAAACGAACACGCCTCGGTCATCTATCGCCAGACGTTCAATTCGTAGACAGCGATGCGGAGGCGCCCGGATTCGTGGCGTTGACATCGGTCACGTCGCCTGACGCCGAAGGTCAACGTGGGCACTGGCTGGCGCGAGCCGCGGGCGCGTGGGCACAGTCCGTCCACGATCCAGGCTACGCCAGCTTGCGGCGTGGACTGCGCGCCGCGGTGGTCGTACCGCTACTGCTCGCACTCGCCACGTATATGGATCTCGGAGGCGCATTCTCCACGTTCGTGGTGTTCGGCGCCATGGCGCTGCTGGTCTTCGCCGATTTTGGTGGCAAGGCGCGCGACCGGATTGTCGCCTACTTGCTGACGGCCCTGGCAGGTGCGCTGCTGATCGTCATCGGCTCTCTGGCCAGCGTCAGCCTCCTGGCAGCCGTCGCAGCCACCGCGCTGGTCGCTTTCCTGGTTGCGAGTCTGGGCGTCCTTGGCGGCTATTACCTCAGTGCGCAGACGGCGCTCCTGCTGGCGTTCGTCCTGTCGGTCACCACCGCCGGTGGCGTCGACACGTGGCCGACGCGCGTCGCGGGTTGGGCGCTGGCCAGTATCGCGGCGGTCCTCGCGGGCTGGTTCCTGTGGCCGCGTTCGGCTCACGTGGCGCTGCAGGCTATCGCCGCGTCGGTCATCCGCGGCCTGGCGACGACCATCGCTGCTTCTGATCAGAATACCCCGCGGCTGGAGGCCGCCACGCGGCAGAAACTGTCGGCGCTGCGCCAGGGGTTCGTGGTGGCGCAGCGGCGTCCCTCAGGCGCCACGCACCGCGACCGCGCACTGGCGGAGCTGGCAACCGAACTGGAGCGCGCCCTGACTTTTGCGGAGTCCGCCGCGGCCGTGCACGTGGATGTCGTGATGGACGAAGCCGACGCGTTACGGGACGCCGTCATTCGCGCGTTGCATGCCAGCGCCGCGTTGCTGGAGGAGGGCGGTGGCGACGTCCACGACATCGAACCGCTGGTCGCGGCGTTGGACGCGCATCGCGCCGCACTGGACCGCTGGGTGGCGGACCAGGTGCGGGCGGGCGCCACGCCGGAGTCGGTCCTCGACGGCTTCTCCGCCGCGCATCCGATGCGCCTCATGGCCGTGATGGTGCTCGCGATTGCGCAAAACGCGGAGATCGCGGCGGGTTTGCCGCCAACCGGTCCGGATCAGCTGGCTGCCAGAGGCGATATCTGGAGCACCTTCCTGGAGGAGCTGACGCCCGCATCGATCTGGCTCCGCAACAGCCTGCGAACGGCGATCGGCGTGTCTCTGGCCGTCCTGGTCGGGAATGTCCTGGGCCTGTCCTATGCGTTCTGGGTGGTGCTTGGCACCCTCTCCGCGTTGCGCGGCAACGCCTCGGCCACCGGGCGGACCGCGCTGCAAGCCATCAGTGGTACCGCGATTGGAGTGCTCATCGCGGTACCGTTTGTGGGAGTGACCAGGGGCGAACCCTGGGTCCTGTGGATTGTGTTCCCAATCCTTGTCTTTCTGGCGGCGTACACCCCGGCTGCCATTCACTTCGTCGTCGGACAGGCGGCATTCAGCGTGCTGGTGGTGGTGCTCTTCAATCTGCTCGCTCCGTCTGATTGGCAGCTCGGCGTGCTTCGCCTGCAGAACGCCGGCTTGGGAGTGGCAATCAGCGCGCTCGTCTCGGTGATGCTGTGGCCGCGCGGCGCGCGAGGTCAGCTCCGCTCCGCGCTGGCCTCGCTGTACGACGCCGGGGCGAGCTCGCTGTCAGTCAGCTTCCGACGGATGCTTGTGGAGGACAGCGTGGCTCCCGACGCCTCCGCGGCGGAGCTTGTGCGCGACCAGGCGCATACGCAGGCGATTCGATCGCAAGAGGTGTTCGAGCTGTTTCTCAACGAGCGGGGTCGACACTCGCCCACGCTCGAGGTGTGGACCATGCTCCTCAGCGGTGGCAAGCACTTCCTGTTGATTGGCGAGTTGCTCGATTCTCTCATTCGCCACGGATACGCCGCTGCCGACGTCGGACCACCAGCGGTGGAGGTCGGTCGGCTGGCTGGAGACGCGGTCGCCAACGTGGTGCGGATGTCGCAGGAAATTCGCGGGGGGCAGGCGCTGCGGGTGACCGAGCCGAGAGATTCGTCGGCGGCGCTGCGTGGCGCGGCGCTCGCCAGTCTGTCCGCGCCGGGTCTCGACGCCTCATCGCGCGAGCTCCGCTCGGCCATGGGGTTGGCGGCCACCGCCGACTGGGTTGCGCAGCTAGACGCGTTACTCCGCGACCTGGAGGTACCTGTCGCCGAGACGCTGGCCGCCAGTCACGTGCCCTGGTGGCGGTAGGGTTACAGTGATGGCGTGCAGGCGTATTTGGACTTTCTCAATTTAGAGCACACGCCGCCGGTGACGCTGGAGGGACTCGCGCAGCTCACCCGTGCCCAGGTCCGCGGCGTTCCTTTCGAAAGTATGACGTCGATCATGCGTCGAGCGTCGCATCCGGTCGGGCCGGTTCCCCCCGTCGATACGGACGCACTGCTGGAGTCCTGGATCCAGCGGCGCGGCGGTGGTGTGTGCTTCGAGGTCGTCGCCACGTTCGGACGGATGCTGTCCGAGTTGGGTTTTCAGGCCCGCGCGATCAATGCCCAGATCGGCTGGCCAGGCTCCCACCAGGCGCTCATCGTCGATCTCGACCAGTCGCAGTACCTGGTCGACGTCGGCAACGGCGCACCCTTTCTGGATCCCATCCCGCTCGATCGCGCGAGCGAGGTGCGCTACGCCGGGTTGGCGTATCGCTTTCGTCCCGACCCTGCATCCAACGACTGGATCCAGGATCGGTGGATCGACGACGCGTGGGTCCCCTTCTGCCGCTACGACCTGCGCCCGGCGGATACGACCGTCCGTGAGGCGGCCTACCAGCACCATCACACGCTGGGCCAGAGCTGGGTGGTCGACACCCTGGTGCTCACCCGCTGTGACGCCGACGAGGTCTGGTCGCTGCGGGACGACGAGCTGCGCCACTTCACGCCAGACGGGAAGTCCGTACGCCGCGTCGCGGGACCAGACGAGTACGCCCGGCTGGCCGAGGACGTGTTCGACGTGCCCGCAGCGCCGATCGACCGCGCCAGGAGCCTGCTGGCGGCTCGGTAGCCCGGTAGCTCTTCGCGCGCATGCCTCGGGGGATGCACAATGGGGCTGTCCAATGGCAATGTCCACCGTCTTTCCCGCCTGGATCACCCTGATCGCGCTGCTGCTGCTGGTCGCGGTCGTGCTCTGGGCAAATCAGCGTGATCAAGCTTTGCAACTGAGTGAGGCACGCGCAGGCCAGGCCGAGTCTCGGGCGGCCACCGCCGAGGCCGCGGTGACCGCGCAAGCCGAACTGCAGGCAGCCACGGCGACGGCCCTGGCGTACACGAACAGCCCAGAAGCGGCCGTCGAACGCAGCTTGAGCCTGGTGCTGGCGGCCGAGCGTGATCCGACCGACCAGCGCCTGCGGGCGCTGAGCGACGCCTTCGGGCCCTCGGCGCTGGGCGTGGTGCGCCCTGAAGTCGAACACCTGCTGTCCGGCGGCCTGCACCTGGCCGACGACTCGGCGTACGACCTGAGCGTGGTCGCGACGTCGGCGCCCGACCCGGACTCGGCGCAGGTGCAGACGCACGAACGCTGGACGTATGACGAGCGGGGCGCCGACGACCATCGCGCGCGGTGCTTGATCGAGACCAGCGACCAGACGTACATCGTGCAGAAGGTTGGCGAGGACTGGCAGGTGTCTGACATTCAGCTGGGCTCGTCGACGCGCGCTGACTGCCCGAGCCCGTGATCCGGGGTTCGCCCTTGGACCCGGGCGCCATGTGATCTAGCATTAGCCCAACGACATGGACGGTAACGAGCGCCTGCTCAGCCAGGTCCTGGCGGAGCGGAGCGCGCACGGGCGCGGTCGGGGGCCTGGTTCGAGCTGGCTGCTCGTCGGGAGCCTCGTCCTGGCTGCCGTGATCGTCGGCGTCCTGTTTCGGGCCGTGGGCAGCAGCGGCGCGGGCGGAGTGCCCACGGCTCGCCCCGCGGCGGTCCAGACGCAGCCCGCCGTGGCCGCGGGAAGTGCCGCGCTACAGGCGCCTCAGCCCGCGCCGACGGCCGTGCCGCAGGACAAGCTTCGCCGCTACGTCGTGCAGCCTGGCGACAGCCTCCAGACGATCGCCGCGCAAGCCGGCCTCAGCCCGGCCACGCTGGCCTCGGTCAATCAGCTCGACGACCCTGATCTGCTTCAGCCCGGCTCGGAGCTAGAGATTCCGAGCACCGACGGCGTGCTGCACGTCGTGGCGCCCGGCGAGACGCTGCGGTCGATCGCCGAGCAATATGACGTGGACGTCACGACGCTCGTGGCCGCCAATAACCTGGCGGACCCCGATCACATTGTCGCTGGACTCCGGTTGTTCGTGCCGACGGCGAAGGCGCCCCTCACCGCCGACAACGACACCAACTAACTGCCCGCCTTGAACGTGCGCGTCATCAGCACATTGATGTGGTTCTGAGCGCGTGTCAGGATGTTGGGATTGGCGTTGGCTGGAAGTCGGCCCTTGATATCGGCCAGCATCGCGTTCGAAATTGTCGTGGGATCCACGTTGTGGCTCTGCGCATAGGCCGTCAACGTGGTGCCCGCCAGCGCGGTCCGCAGTGCCTTGACATCACTGAATCCGAGCGTTTTCGCTGCGACTTGCAGCTCGTCTTTGCGGAAGTCCGCGAGCGGATGTGCGCCGCCACCCGCGTCTTTGCGGGCCTGGGTGAGCGCTTGCTGCAGCTGGTCGGCACTCAGGCCCAACTGACTGGCCGCGTCGGAGATGATGGCCTGGTGACGCGTCCTGGCAGCAGTTTGTGTCGCGGTGGGAGTCGATGTCGGGGTCTGAGCAGGAGCGGACTGGGCGTAGCTCACGCCGAGCGCACCGCCCAGAAGCACAGCCGCGCCTCCGGCGGCCATGAGGAGACGTTTCATACCCTGTACACGCGCAACAGACCGTGCGCGTAACAAATTTCAGGGCGCGATGCTCGTCTGGGGAACGAAGAAAAAGATGATCGCGACAATCAGATAAATCGCCAGCAGCAGCGTGCCTTCGAACCAGTTGGACTCACCGTCCAGGGCCAGGAAACACGCGCCCAGGACCGCGATCAGAATCGCGCCCAATTCGAAGTGATCGAACACCAGTACCATCGGATGACCGACCAGCACCGAAACCACGACGGCAATGGGCGCCACGACCAGCGCCACCTGGCTGGCGGAGCCAAGCGCAATACCCACTGAGAGGTCCATATGGTCGCGCCGAGCAAACATCACGGCTGAGAAGTGCTCGGCGGCGTTGCCGACGATCGCCACCACGACGCCTCCGACGAACAGCTCCGACAGCCCCAAGACGGTCGCGGCCTCCTGAATCGATCCGACGAGCACTTCCGCGGCGACCGCTGTCAGGACCGTCGCTCCGGCCAGCAGGAGGACGGCGTCGCGTCGACCGAGCTCCGGAGGCTCATGTTCTTCCGGAGCGGCCGCGCCCAGCACCGGCCGGTGCGTCTTCAGCGTGAAGACCAGGCTGGCGGCATACGCGCCCAGCATGACAATCGAGACCAGCAGGCTGATGAGCAGGATGTTGGGCGCATTCTCCGGTCGATCGCCGTTCAACGTTTCCGCGTAGATGTCCGGCATGTACAGCGCGCCAACCGCGAGCAGGAGCAGACCGCCGCTGGCGCCGACAGCGGTCCGATTGAAGACTTGCCGTTCACGTCCCCAGCCACCGACGAGCATGGCCGCGCCGAGCACCAGCAGAACGTTGCCCAGCAAGCTGCCGGTCAACGACGCTTTGACGACCTCGACTAGACCCTGGCGCAGCGCCAGGACGGCGATGATCAGCTCGGCGGCGTTCCCGAAGGTCGCATTCAGGAACCCACCCAGGCTGGGCCCCACATAGCGGGCGACTTGCTCCGTGGCACCGCCGATGAGTCCGGCCAGCGGCACCACCGCTAACGCTGAGAAGACAAACACCAGCACGTCACTGGCGCCCAGGAACTCCAGCACGAGGCCGATCGGCAGCGCGAGCAGCAAGATATTCAGGCGATTGCCGCGCACATATTCGACGAGGCCCCGCGTTGCCAACGAATCGGACACGCGCTAATGATGGCAAACGCGCGGGCTGATACGCTCAGGCCGAGGCTGACAACATCTACAGGGAGGTGCGCGCATGACGTCTGCGGCCCAGGTCGCGTTTCCGACGCCGGGGGAGATTCAGGGGTACTGGGATTGGGACAAAATCCACGCGCCGCGTCCGCTTACCCCACTTGCGGGCGACGCGGTGGTCATGGGTATGAGCGAGGGTTTCACGATCGCTCAACATGGGTTCGGGTCGCCACTCGCGCTGCGGTGTCGAATGGTCAACAACTATCTGTATGCCTCGTTCACACCCGATCCAGACTTCACTCCGCCGACAACGGATCTCGCCGAGTACACGCAGTCACTCGAGACGATCGCCTTCCGCACCGGCGAGCGCTGGACCAACGAGTGGGAGCCGTCGCTGATCCCCATCCTCCACACGTTACGCACGACGGACTTCGACGCGATGAGCGACGCGGAGCTGCGCGATGCGTTGGAAGAGCAGCTCAAGAACCATGTGTACATGTGGGAAATCCATGGCTGGATCAACCTGTCGCTTATTCCCGCCACGGCGCTGACCGAGTTCTACAACGCCGAGATCCAGCCGGCCGATCGCAACGAAGCGTGGCAGCTTCTTCAGGGCTACAACACGAAATCCGTCGACGCTGGATCCGGTCTGTGGAAATTGAGTCGGGTCGTCAAAGAAAGTCCAGTCCTGTCGAAAGCTTTCGAGCTGGATCCGGACAGTATTCCCGCGGCGCTCGCCGCGTCGCCCGAAGGCAACGCGCTGCTCGAGCGGCTCCACGCATATTTAGAGGAGTTTGGCTGGCGGAGCGACGGCATCTACGAGCTGGGCGACGCGACCTGGCGCGAGGACCTGACCATTCCACTCAACACCATCCAGGGCTATCTGCGCCTCGGCGAGGAGCACAATCCGCAGCTGGCGATGCTGCGCGCGACCAAACGCCGCGAGGAGCTGGCCGGTGCCGCGCGGGCCAGGCTGGCATCCGATCCCGCAAAAGTTCGTCGGTTCGACGAGCTGATGGAGGCCTCCAAATACAACACCCGCGTCGTCGAGGACCACAGCTACTGGATCGACCAGATGGGGGTCGCCGCGCTGCGCCGCTTCTTTCTCAGCATCGGCAAGCGCCTGACGCAGCGGGGGGCCCTCAGTCGACCGGAGGACGTGCTGTTTCTGTACAAGGACGAGATCCGCACGGCCCTCAGTGAGCAGGTGGACTTCCGCTCGGCGGCGGCCGAGCGTCGCGCCGCGTTCGAAGCAGCCGCCACCATCGTGCCACCCGATCACCTG
>JAFAWJ010000600.1 GCA_019242065.1 Chloroflexota bacterium | reverse complement strand
CATGGCCCTCGAAACGACGGGCCTCAGTGAGATTGTCGAGTACGAGCCGGCCGACCTGACGGTCACGATCCAGGCGGGCATGCGCGTTGCCGAGCTGCAGCGCATCCTTGGCGAGCAGGGGCAGTTCCTCGCGCTCGACCCGCCGCTGGACGGCGGCGCCACGATCGGCGGGGCGATCGCCACCAACGCGAGTGGACCGCTGCGGTTCGCGTATGGCACCGCGCGCGACCTGGTCATCGGCACGCGGGTCGCCAATCCCGACGGCACCATTACCCACGCCGGCGGCCGCGTGGTCAAAAACGTGGCTGGCTACGACCTGAACAAGCTGTACATCGGCTCGCTTGGCACGCTGGCCGTCGTGGTCGAGCTCAGCTTCAAACTCGCGCCGATTCCGCCGGCGACGGCCACTATCGGCGGCAGGCTGCCATCGTTGTCGGTGGCCAACGCCATCATCAGTGCGGTGGTGCGCTCGCCGTTGGCGCCGTTGGCCGTCGAGCTCGTCGGCTCGCGACAGCTGGTGTTCCGCGTCGGGGGCTATCCGCAGGCGGTCGAACGTCAGGTGCGCGACCTGTCGGCGCTGATCGAGCAGCACGGCGGCGAGCCGGAGCAAGCAGACTGGGACGACGTGGTAGGCGCACGTGTCGAGGCGCGCCGCCGCGACGTGGTGCTCAAGGCCGCGGCGCCGATTTCAACCTCCAGCCGTGTGGTCGAGATTCTGGAGCGCCAGCTGGCCGGGCTCGATCCGGTGGTCTGGGCGCATGCGGGCAATGGTGTCGCGTACGCGGCGTGCGACGCACCGTCGGACGCGGAGGTATTGCGTGACGCGCGCCGCGAGATGGTGACCCTGGGCGACAACGCGTCGCTGGTAATCGAGCGCTGCCCGACTGCGCTCAAGTCCGAGATCGACGTGTGGGGCGACGCCGGCGCCAGCATCGGCCTGATGCGTGCCATCAAAGCCCGACTCGATCCCAAGTCCACGCTGAATCCGGGGCGCTACCTTGGCGGCATCTGAGACTCCAACCCTTCTCACCGTCGACACCCAGCGACTCGCGACTGGCGACTCGCGACTTCGGGACTTGCTGGACAAAAAACTCCTGAAGGAGTGCGTGCACTGCGGCCTGTGCCTCGACTACTGCCCCACCTATCGCGTGCTCGGCCACGAGGCCGACTCGCCCCGCGGCCGCATTTATCAGATCCGCCAGGTCTACGAGGGCAAGATTTCCGCCGAGGACCCTGACTTCCGCCAGCACATCTACGCCTGTCTCGACTGCCGCGCCTGCCAGACGGCGTGCCCTTCTGGCGTCCAGTACGGCACGATCATCGAGGCCGCGCGCGCCGTCGCCGAGCCGATCAATCCCTCGGAAAAAACCGTCGGCCGCGCGATTCTCGGCAGCGTCTTTACCCGACCCAGACTGCTCGACGCCGCCGGGCTCGGCCTGCGCCTGTATCAGCGCAGCGGCCTGCAGCAGCTCGTGCGCAAATCACACGCGCTCGACCTGCTGCCGCAACGCCTGCGGGAGATGGAGTCGATGCTCGCCCCCGCGCAGGGCGGCATTCGTCGCTGGACGGCGCCGCACGTGACCCCGGCGCGCGGTCCGGTCCGCTACCGGGTGGGCTTTATCGAAGGCTGCATCATGCCCCAGTTATTCGGCGACACCAACGCCGCCACCGTGCGGGTCCTGTCGGCCAACGGCTGCGTGGTGTATAGCCCACCAACCCAGGGCTGCTGCGGTGCGCTGCAGATGCACACCGGCGATCGACCCACGGCCCAGGACCTGGCGCGCCGCAACATCGACGCCTTCGATGGCCTCGGCCTGGACGCGATCATCATCAACGCCGCCGGCTGCGGCTCCACCCTCAAAGAGTACGGCCACCTACTCGCGGACGACACCCGCTACGCCGCGCGCGCGGAGGCCTTTGCGCGCCAGGTGAAGGACGTTTCCGAGTTCCTGGCGTCGATCGAGCTGGTCAAGCCGACACGTCCGGTGCCGATGCGGGTGACGTATCAAGATGCCTGCCACCTGCTGCATGGCCAGGGCATCCGCAACCAGCCACGCCAGATCCTGCGGCAGATCCCTGGACTCGAGCTGATCGAGATGCACGATTCAGACGTCTGCTGCGGCAGCGCGGGCATCTACAACCTGACGCATCCTGACATCTCGGTGCAGTTGCTGGAGCAGAAGATGGACAACCTGCTGGCCACCGGTGCGACGGGCGTCGTCGCCCCGAACCCTGGCTGCACGATGCAGCTCGCCTACGGTGCCCGCCGCCGCGGCGTGGAGTTGCAGTTCTTCCACGTGGTGGATTTGCTGGATCGTTCGTACGGCTGATCAGGAGGGAGTTCGCGCATGCGCGAACTCCCTCCACTTAATGAGTAGCTACCGCAATCTCGAACCCAGTCTCCCCCCTCCGCTGGCGTTTGAAGAACTGGTACAGCAGGCTCAGGTCGATCAGCGCGGCGCCGAGCAGGACGACGTAGGCGGCGGGGTCGCCCAGCAGGCCCATGTCGATCAGGGCGCGGGACAGGCCGAAGGCGACGATCCAGGCGTCGAAGCTCATGCACATGCGGCGGAACGTCTCGGCCGCCAGGCGGCGGATCAAGAACACACCCAATGGCACGCCAACCAGCACGCTGGGCACGATCAGTCCCAGGAGCGAGAGCGTCTGCACCGTGTAGAGGCCGAGAAACGCGTACGCGATGGCGGTCAGCGTCGATTCGGCAATGCGCACGATCGCCAGGCTGGCGCGGAAGTCCTCGCGGGCGTAGCCCTGGTTGTTCAACATCAGCGCCAGAGGCGGACCAGAAATCGTGGTGACCGAGTACAGCACGCCGATGCCGGCGCCCAGCGGGACGCCGATCGCGCGCTCGGCTTTGATCTGACGCCGCACGCCGGCCGCTTGCAGCAGGATCAGTGGCAGCAGCAGGACGTAGGTCAGCAGGCGGATGGAGCTGGCGTTGATGGTGGACAGCAGCACGCTGCCGACGATGACGCCCGGCACGAGTCCGATGACGATCGGCAGGGTGCGCCTCCAGACGTTGGGCACCGCGCGGCGGTTGATGAACAGCGAGTAGGTGTTGACGCCGACTTCGACCAGCACCAGGGCGGGATTGAGGATGCGGTTGGCGTAAAAGAGGACGGCGATAGGGACGGTGAGGGAGGAGAAGCCGTAGCCCAGGGCGCCGTTGACGGTGGCGGCGAACAGGGTGACGGCGACGAGGACGAGGGCGGCGGTATTAGTGGCGTCCACGGTGGCCGCCGCGCTCGGAATATGCTCGATAATCTCGACTCAACACGTCGACTATTGTAGCGGGGCCCGTCAAAGTTGCGTGACTGACGGCTTGGGCCTGTCGGCGGACAAGGGGAGACCCCTTGAACCCCAGCGTTGTTAGCAGTCATGACTTCTGGAACTGCGCGTCAGGTGTTGTGACTGACAGCTTGAGTCACGTCGGGGACAACGGCGGAGACCCCCTTGAACCCGAAGAGTGTGGGATTGGGGATTCGTGACCCGCAAACCCGTGAGGCTCATCCGTGACCTGTGACCGGAGACCTGGGACTCGCCGCTCGCGACCCGCGGCTGGACTCGGGACTCGGGACTGGTGACTTGGGACTTGAGACTCGTGAGTTGAAACTCGTGAGTTGAAACTCGGGACTGGCGGACCCGCGGCCGCGACTTTCTAGCGCCGCACCAGGCGCCACAGGGTGTAGATCTCTTCGGAGCGGAAGGCTATTGAGACCAGCGCATACAGCACCGCCCCCGAGCCGGCGCAGATCATCAGCAGCACGGCTTCGCCTGGCGTGCCATACGGCCGCAGCAGCGGATCCAGCTGCGCCGCCAGCCACGCCACGGACAGACCCATCACCAGGCTCGCCGCCAGGATGCGCAGCGC
>JAFAWJ010000555.1 GCA_019242065.1 Chloroflexota bacterium | reverse complement strand
GGTACTCGGTTGGCGTCAAGTTGATGGGCTGTCCCTCGCGCAGGGCCTGGTGCTGACTGAAATCCACGGTCAGGTCGCCGGTGCTGAAGCTGGGCGTGGTCGCCTCTTTGGTGTACTGCTTGGCGCGGCGCATGAGCGCTTTGACGCGGGCGATCAGCTCGGGCGCGCCGAAGGGCTTGGTCAGGTAGTCGTCCGCACCGGCCTCTAACCCCGCCACCTTGTCATCCTCGGTGTCCTTGGCCGTAAGCATCAGCACGGGCGCAATGCTGAACTCGCGAAGGCGTCGCGTGACTTCGCGGCCGTCCAGCCCCGGCATCATGATGTCGAGGACGTACAGGTCTGGCTCTTCAGCTTCTGCCTGCTTCAACACGCTGGGGCCGTCGGAGACGGTCACAACGCGATAGTTGGCAATCTCCAGGTTGCGCTGGATGAGCTTCAGCAGACGCGGATCGTCATCGGCGACGAGGACGGTTTGCTTCTTGGTGATCATGTGCACCTTTCGAACGACTCGGTGTAGCAGGAACGGACGATACGTCTAGCGCCTCGACCAGGAGCGGCAGGGTAAACGAAAACGTGCTCCCGTGCGACTCACCAGCGCTGGAAGCTGAGATCTGGCCTCCGTGGGCTTCGACCAGGCCCTTGCAAATGGCCAGCCCAAGGCCGGTGCCGCCGATATTGCGCGACACCTCAGTTTGAACCCGGTGGAAGCGGTCGAAAATCTTATCGATCTCCGCCTCGGGTATTCCAAGTCCCTCATCGGCGACCGAGATCGCCAGCTCGCGCCGCTCAACCCGCCCCGATACCGTGATGCAACCGCCGTCCGGCGAATACTTGACCGCATTGGTCATCAGATTCTGAATGACCTGATAGATGCGCTTCTGATCCGCGTTGACCATCGGATCGTCGGCCGGCCACTCCAGCACGAACGCGTGCGTCGGACTGGCGAGCTCGACTTTGCGGACGACCTCGCGTACCGAGTTGCCCAGCCGCGTCGGCTGCCGATCGATGCGTAGCACGCCGGCCTCGAGCCGCGACAGGTCGAGCAAATTCTCGATCAGGTCCCGCAGACGATCCGCTTCAGAGTCGATGATCTCCAGGAACTCGCGTTGTTCGTCCTTTCTGAGCTTGTTGCCGTGCGTCAGCAGCGTGGTGGCGTAGCCCTTGATGGAGCCCAGTGGCGTACGCAGCTCGTGCGAGACCGTCCCCAGCAGCTCCGTCTTCATGCGGTCGAGCTCGCGCAGCGCGGCGACCTTGCGCGTTTCGTCCAGCAGGTGCAGGTTGTCGACGGCCAACGCGGCATGGTTGGCCAGCGCGACCAGCAGGCGCTCGTCGGTGGACGACCAGGCGTGGGCGTCGCCGCTTTCGAGGTCCACGACGCCGACGACGCGTCGCTTCAGCACCATCGGCACCACCAGCTGCGACCGCGGAGCATCGGCCTCGACGCCCGCTTCGTCCCAATTCAGCCCGGCCGCGCCCGGCTCGCCGGTCACGAAGGCGCGCATGGCCAGCGAAGACGGACGCAGCCACCGTCCGGGATAGCTCGTCGACTGACCGTCGCTCGCGGCGATGCGCAGTGTGCCGGTGGCTTCTTCACGGAGCCAGATCGTGCAGCTGGCGTAGTCGAGCCGCTCGCGCAGGATCGGCAGCAGCTGGCGCATGATCTCGGGCGCGGAAAAGGCGGTGTGCGCCGACTGCGCGAACTCGTACAGCGCGGTCAGCTCCTCCAGCCGTCGCTGCTGCAGCGCGTGTTGATAGGCATTGTCGAGGGCGACGGCCACCTGCGAGGCGAGCAGCTCGGCCTTGGCCAGCTCTCGTGGACCGTACGCGGCCGGATTGCGCGCGTCGACACATACCAGCACGCCCTGCACGCGGCCGCGATGGACAACCGGTACGGCCAGGAGCGCCTGAGCGCGCAACACGACGTTCAAAAAACCATTGCTGGCGTTGGCCGACGGCACGCCCGAGACGATCTCGGCGGCACCCGTGCGGGCCACGCGCGCCGCCAGAGCGGTCGGCTCGTCGAGTGACAGGCGGCGACCGAGCAAGGAGTCGCGCTTGGTGCTCAGGACCTCGACCGCCTCCAGCTCGTCGCTGCTCAGGTCGAGCATCCACAACAGCACGGAATCGGTCGCGAGGGCGAGCTGGGCCGTGCGGCACACCAGCTCCAGGGTGTTCTTGCGATCGAGCGCGGCAACCAGGGCACCACCCAGGTCGCGCAATTTCTCTTCGAACAGGCCCGACTGCTCGACCCGCTGCAGCAGCGAGCGGTTCTGCACCAGCGTCAGCAGCAGGCGGCCGACGACCAGGCCAAAGAGGGTGATGATGCCGAAGAACGCGGCCCGCGTCCCGCGCCCGTCGATCTCGAGCCAGGACAGCATGACGATCGCCCCCACGGCGGCCACGGCCGGCACCAGGCTGAGGCGGGTGTCATTCGAGACGGGCAGCTCTTCGGGATCCGGAGGACGGCGGGGGGCGCGCCAGGCGGAGCGGGCCAGGCCGAGCGTGCCAAACAGGGCGACGCCCGGTGCGGCCAGGAGCGCCGGCGCGCCGAGGCCGATCACATGCGCGGCTTCGCCTGCGGCATTCAGACACAGCACCAGCACGCCGCCGAGGAAGAGGGCGTCCGGACCGCGCGGTTCCAGGCGAATCGCCGGACGTGTCGCCACGGCGACCGCGTAGCCGGCGGCCGCGAAGGCGCCCAGCAGCACGGCGGCGCTGCCGCTTGGCGCCCTGGTGCTGGCGACCGAGATGGTGATCAGCGCCGTCGTGAAACCGACGATGGCGGAATCGAACGCCAGACACACGCCACCGACGTTCGAGCCGCCCTCGTCGCGATAGCTGGTCGCCATCGCCACCAGGGTGGACGCCGCGCCGACCACGATCAGGAACCACAGCAGGTCGCCGGGCGCGCGCTCGGTGGCGTTGGCCATGAGCATGAACATGACCACGGCGCTGGCGACGGCTTGCAGGTGCCAGCGTCGCGCGTAGGCGGGGTAGATGCCATCTGGCTCGGCGGCGGCGACGGCCAGCAAGGACGCCATGCCGGCCACCAGGACCGCGCCGATCAGGGCCGCGAGTCGGATGCCCGGCGCGTCGTCGACCAGGTCAGCCGCGGCGACGATGGCCAGGGCGAGGGTGGCCAGGCGCGCCAGAAACCGGAAGATGCGCGCCCAGCCGAGGCGCGTCTCAATCCCATCACGAACGGGTGTCGCGGGCGCGGGACGCCGACGGTGGAGCGCGCGCGGACCGGCAGCCCGCCGTTTCAGGACGCGGTGCTCGAAGCTTCGCCAGCCGTCACGAGTTGAAGCCGGAACGCGGTGCGACGCGGGCGGGGCGGAGTTCATCGCGGCCAAGTCCCACTATATGCCCCGCCGGGACGGGTGTCCCGGACCGTACGTCATCGCTTTGGGCAGTCTGCGTGGCGCCGCGGTATTCGTCGACGGTGCGCACCGTGCGGTGTGACGACTGTGCCACGCCGTCGAGCGCGGCGCGCAGCGTGTCCAGACTAGTGAAGCACGGGATTCGCCGCTCGACGGCGGCGCGGCGAATCAAGAAACCGTCACGCAACGGGCGACGATCACCGGTGACCGTGTTGACCACGGCGCTGACCCGGCCCGAGCCGATTGCGTCCAGGACGTTGGGGTGGCCCTCGCTGAGCTTCTTGGTGACCATATCGACGGGCAAGCCGAGCGCGTCGCGAATCGCGAGGGCGGTGCCCTCGGTAGCCAGCAGGTCGTAGCCCAGCTCACACAGGCGCTGGACCAGCGGCATGGCTTCGGCCTTGTCGCGGTCGGCCAGCGATAGCAGCACGGCCGAGCCCGGTCGAGACAGGCCGCCGCTGGCGGCCAGGAGCGCCTTGCCGAGGGCCTCGTTGACGCCGGTGCCGAGGCCCATGACCTCGCCGGTCGATTTCATTTCGGGGCCGAGGTAGGTATCGACCTGGGTGAGCTTGGACATCGAAAAGACCGGCGCCTTGGCCGCCACCAGCGGCTGCGCCGGCCACAGGCCGGTGCCGAAGCCACACTCAGCCAGATGGGCGCCCAGGCCAACCCGTACAGCCAGG
>JAFAWJ010000326.1 GCA_019242065.1 Chloroflexota bacterium | reverse complement strand
GGCGGACAGGTCGTCGCCAAGCGTCCGCGCGTCGTACTCCCAGATCGGCTTATACACGTTCGCCACCGGGAGAATCACGTAACTGGTGAGCCACGCCAGAGGGCCCAGTCCGAGCGCACGCAGCCACTGGTAGCTCGACGGCCGATTGGCCAGCAGACCGTACTGGAGGCCCCAGCCGATGCCGGTCGCCCAGTGCACCAGGTTGGTTGTTGCCGACGCCCATGCATCAGGCGGCTTGTGTCCGCTGATGAGTCGCTCGACCTTCTCGCCTAACTGACCTGGGGCCGAAGCTTCCTCCCAGTTGTGTACTCCGCTCGCGAATTCCCACTGCCAGACTGGGGCAGTACCACCGCCACGGCGATACCGCAGGTACAGCAGCAAATCCATTGCTGCGGTGCCGATGGCCCCAGCGAGCCCACCGGCCACGAGGTTGCGGATCGCGTATTGGACGTCATCCCTGGACTTCATCAAGCAGTCCCTCCATGTAGCGTCCGGCCGCCGCCGAGGCATCATCCGGGGCACTCCCGTGCTGGCGGGCGTCGAGATAGGCAGCGTACCAATCCCACCAGTTGTGCGGCGGATGGGATTTCTCAAACGGGTCGTGATGTTCGGCGGTTTCGTGCAACAGTGCAGCCAGCCCTGACACGTCCATTGGAAGAAACCCACCGCGACCAGGAAGCCGCTGCTTGATTTCCTGCAGTACCCATTCATTCCCGTCCGGATCGCGAAACGAGGTGAACGACGAGTACGACTGCCGCTTTGGGTCAGGGCCAGGCAGCCTGCCCGTGGTGCCAGGGCGAAATGCCGTTCCGTGGAAGACATCGCTGGCATTAACGCCGTGGCTCACGAGATCAGCGCGCGCCGCGTCGACGTCGCGGACGACCAGGAGCACCTTCTCCGACGAACCTTCGGCGACACTCTTGACGCCCTTTCCGAACAGGATTGAAGCCTCCGACCCCGGCGGAGTGAGCTGTACGACACGAAAGTCGTCACTGATGACGAAATCCGCATCCAGGCGCCAGCCAAGGCTCGTGTAAAACGCCTTCGCATGGTCCACGTCCGAGACGGGCATGATCACCATCTCGAGTTTCATTTCGACGCTGCCGCGACTTTGTGCCGCATTGGTCGAGGGGTCGGTGCGTACATCAGTACTGGTCATGGCGACCTCCACAGTTGAATTGAGAAAAGTCTTGCCTCAAGCTTGGGCGTTTCGCGGCGGCGAGTCATCGACCCTGGGCTCGACACGCGGAGACGATTTCGGATGTTCCGAAGCCTCGTTCTTCTGGATGACTGCGTGCCCAGCCAATGGGTTGATGACTGTGGTGCCAGAACAGTCGAAGCTGAGTACCTCGGCAAACACGTTTGGTGCTGATGGAGATTCAACCGTGGCGTACACCGTGTCGGACTTGATCATCGAAACGCTGCAGCGCGCAGGTGTGCGCCGCGTGTATGGCATACCCGGTGACTCCCTCAACGGCTTCACCGACGCGCTGCACCACGCGCGCACAATCGCCTGGCAACACGTTCGCCACGAGGAAGCAGCCGCATTCGCAGCTGCTGGCGACGCGGCCATCACCGGCGAGCTCGCCGTGTGTGCCGCGAGTTGCGGGCCGGGCAACCTGCATCTCATCAACGGTCTCTACGACGCGCATCGTTCGCGAGTCCCCGTCCTGGTAGTCGCGGCTCACATCCCGTCTAAGGAGATCGGTGGCAACTACTTCCAGGAGACGCACCCACAGGAGCTGTTTCGCGAGTGCAGCACGTATTGCGAGCTCGTCAGCTCGGCAAAGCAGTTGCCGTACGCATTGAACATTGCGTTGCGCACGGCAGTGGAGCAAAAGGACGTTGCCGTGCTGGTTATCCCCGGGGATGTCCTCCTCGACTCGGTGGAGCGGCCCGCGCTGATCCCCTCCATCCGCACAACCTCACCAGTTGTGCGGCCGAGCGACTCGGAGCTCGCCACCGCCGCTGATGTTCTGAACTCCGCCAATCACGTCACCGTCCTGGGCGGAGCAGGCTGCAGTGATGCGCGGCCTGAGGTTCTCGCGTTGGCCGACGTCCTTCAGGCGCCCATCGTGCACGCCATGCGCGGCAAGCAGTTTCTGGAGTACGACAATCCGTTTGACGTCGGAATGACCGGGTTGCTCGGGTTCCGTTCTGGTTATCTTGCCATGGAACAGTGCGATGCACTGCTCATGCTCGGTACGGATTTCCCCTATCGCGAGTTCTATCCGCGGCACGCCCGAGTCATCCAGGTGGACCTGCGGGGTGACCAGATCGGCAGACGCGTCGAAGTAGATGTGCCACTGGTCGGAACCGTGAAAGACACAATTGCTGCGATTCTTCCTCGACTGAAGGCGAAGCATCGCGACGGCCACCTGGATCGCATGCGCGCGCACTACGTTCAAACGCGAAAGCAACTGGATGAGCTTGCGTTCAACGATCACAATCGGTCTCCGCTGCACCCGCAGTTCGTGGCACGCATGGTGGACGAGATCGCCGCCGAGGACGCCGTGTTTGTCGCCGATGTTGGGACGCCGGTTATCTGGGCGGCGCGCTATCTCCGCATGAACGGAAAGCGTCACCTGATTGGTTCATTCAGTCATGGCAGCATGGCCAACGCCGTGCCGCAGGCGGTCGGCATCCAGAGCGCACAGCCGGGGCGCCAGGTCGTCACACTCTCAGGCGACGGCGGCCTCGCCATGCTTTTTGGCGAACTCATCACGCTGCGGCAGTTGAAACTGCCAGTGAAAATCGTTGTGTTCAACAACGCGTCACTGAGCTTCGTGGAACTGGAGATGAAAGCGTCTGGCTTCACCAACTTCGGCACAGATCTCGAAAACCCGAATTTCTCGGAGGTTGCGGCGGCGCTTGGTCTGCACAGCCAACGAGTGGATCATCCGGACGATCTTGCCGACGGGCTTCGTCGAGCATTTGCATACGACGGTCCAGCGTTGGTGGAGGTCATGACCGCTCGCCAGGAGTTATCGATTCCGCCCACCATCACGCTCGAGCAGGTAAAAGGGTTCTCTGTGTACGCGACTCGCGCAATTCTGTCCGGCCGCGGCGATGAGCTAATCGATCTGGCCGAAACCAACGTGTTGCGGCATGTCGAGGGGCTGGTGGTGGGCTCGCGCGCAAGCAACAGCTCCGCAAACTAAATCAAACAGAAAGGAACAAGAACATGGCGACCATCCATTTCAAAGAGACCATGACGGCGACGCCCGAGCAGTTCCTCGCGGCGCTCACAGACTTTGGGCCGGGCCGCTCGGAGGTCTTTCCCAACAGTGCCGACGACTATCTGAAAGTGCATCACCTTGGCACGACCGATGCCGACGTGACGGAGGGCTCCGGAGGAGTCTGGGAGCGCCTGCACTACGACTGGTCCAACCCAAATCGCGTTGTCATGACGACCACGGATTCGAACGTGTGGGGCGGCCACTCGGGCCACACGTATAGCTTCACCGCCATGCCGGACGGCACCACCGCGCTTGACGCTGTCGTGGTACGCGAGGGCAAGAACCTGAAGGGTCACTTCCTGGAGATTGTGCTCGGAACCGTCGGCAAGGGCGTTTTGGAGAGCGCGCTGAAGAAAACCATCAAGGCGGTGGAGGCGCGAAAAGACTTCTCACCATCCCCAGCGGCGCAAGTGAGATAGCAAATATACGACCGATTCGTTTGCGTGCCGCAGGTTGGAAGCCGATAGTCTGGTCTGGTGGTACCCCGGAACTCTCAGGTCCGTGCTGGGCGCTGACAACCGAGGTGGACTATAGGGCGCTGGTCCAGACTGGCCGGTCTGCCCGCCGCCGGACGCGACCCGACCCGTTGCGCGCTTGCTGACGCGGCGTAAACTGCGCGCAGTAGACGGCGGCTGGCCCTGACCCATCGTGCAGTCGAGTCGAGACACGTAACGTGCTTCGTGGTAAATTGCGAGCGGTGGGCGGGCATGGAACCATCCCAGACTCCTGAGTCTTTCCGCA
>JAFAWJ010000286.1 GCA_019242065.1 Chloroflexota bacterium | reverse complement strand
GGACGGTTCGGCTCACGCTCGATCCAGGTGCCCGGCTCCTCCTCCTCATAGCGCTCGACGTGCTCGATGAGGGCGGTCTGAAAGGTGGCCGGGTCCTGGGCGGAGACGATCACGCCGCCGTGCTCGACCGTGATGAAGGTGAGCTGTGACTGGTCCGTCGAGGTGGCGAAGAAACGCAGGGGGCCGAGGCCGCGGACGCGGGCGGCGCCGACGTTGATGCCGGGCCAGGTTGGCAGGCCGGCGGACGACTGGCCAGCGAGCCGCTGGCCGGTATAGATGCCCTGGATGGCCGGATAGGGGAGGATCAGCGTGCTGCCGAGCCATTCGATGCGCACCGAGTTGTCGGTGAGCGCATAGGCCAGGTGGCGATAGCCGTAGGCCCACATGAGCAGGACGGCGCCGGCGGCGCCGAGAAGGGCGGCGGCGAGGCACAGGGCGAGCATGAGGCCGCCCGGCTCGAGGGTGGCGCCCACCACGAGTGCCAGCACTGCCAACACAAGAAGAAGTCCCGCGGCGGGCGCCGCGAGGTCACCACCGCGCGACCGCCGGGCTGGGAACCGGTCCGACACTGAGGAGAAAGTCTATTCGGCAGTGCTTTTGGGGGGAGTTCGCGCATGAGCGGGCTCCCTCCAAACAATAAACTCAAACTACCTTCATTGAGGATTGCGCTGAACGCACAACTGCTGTCGTTTGCGGACAGCTACCGCAGCGGGGGCATCAGCCGCGTCATTTATCACACGCTCGCCGAGCTCGGCCGCGACCCGCGCGGGCAGGCGTACGACGTGTTCGTGCCCGAGGCGCCGGCCACCAACGGCTGGGGCGCCCTGACCTTTCACGAGAGCGGTCAGGCGACCGCCAGCCCCACCCGCCGCATCCTGTGGGAACAGACGACGTTCGCCCGTCAGCTACGCCAGTTGCGCCCTGACCTGGTGCATGGCATGGCCTACGCGGTGCCGGTCGGCTGGTCGGGTCCCAGTGTCGTCACGGTGTACGACCTGAGTTTTCTGCTGTTCCCCAGGGCGTTCAAGCCCGCGAATCGTATTTATCTGGCGGCCACCACGCGGGCCACGGCCAGGCGCGCGCGGCGGGTGCTGACCATTTCGGAGCATGCCCGACGTGATATCGTGCGGCTCTTGAACGTGCCCGAGGAGTGCGTGGACGTCACGTACCCGGCTGTCGAAGATCGCTACCGCCGCCTCCCCGAGGACGAAGTCCAGGCGTTCCGAAGGGCCCGCGGATTGCCGGAGGCTTTCGTCTTTACTTTGGGCACCCTCGAACCGCGCAAGAACCTGATCGGTTTGCTGCGGGCGTACGCGCGCCTCGAGCAACCCCGGCCACCCCTGTACGTGGCGGGTGGCACGGGCTGGCGGTTCAGTCCCATTTTCGACACGGTGCGCGACTTACACCTGGGTGAGGACGTTCACTTTCTGGGATTCGTGGCAGAGGATGAACTACCGCTCTGGTACAATGCGGCCCAGCTTTTCGCATTTCCGAGTTTGTACGAAGGCTTCGGCCTGCCCGTCCTCGAAGCGATGGCATGCGGGGCGCCGGTGGTAACGTCGACGGCTGCATCGCTTCCCGAAGTGGGTGGAAAGGCCGCCGTGCTGGTCCCGCCCCAGGACACGGACGGCATCGCCCAGGAAATGGCACGTGTACTCGACGACCCGCACCTCCGCATGGAACTGCGCGCGGCCGGCCGCATTCAGGCCAGCCGTTTCAGTTGGCGTGCGATGACCGATCAAACCGTCGCCAGCTACCGCCACGCCGTCGGCCGGAACGCGAAACCAACGTGACCACGTCCTCTCAGTCGACCGGCTCCGCGTCGCTCGAGGCGCTCGCCATCGCCGCGCGCATGATCGAGCGCGCGGAAGCTCAGACCGCGCAGACCCGCTCGCTGACGCCTGCGCGCGTCTTCGAGCGGGTGGTCCTGATCGCGCTGGACCTGATCATGGTCAACCTGGCCTTCTACCTGGCGTGGTACGCGCGTTATCGGATGGGCCTGTTTGTCGCGCTGGACCCCGGCAATTACGTCGAGCACGACGTGTACCTGCCGCTGCAGATCTCGCTGTCGCTGGTGGTCGCCTGCCTCATCGCCCTGCGCGGTCTGTACCGCCTGCCACGCGCGGCCAGCGCCCTCGACGACCTGTCGACGCTGTTCACCGTGTCCGGTATCTCGGTGATGCTGCTCTTCGCCGCGTCTACCTTCGTGCGCTATCCGGCCGAGTCGCGCCTGACGCTCATCTTTGCCTGGGCGCTCATCACCCTGCTGACCTTCCTTGGCCGCGCCAACTGGCTGTGGATGCTGGCCATGCTGCACGAGCGCGGGATCGCCGTGGAGCGCACGCTGGTCGTCGGCGACAACACCGTCGGGCGCATGATCATGCAGGCGCTGGCCGGGCGACCGCACCTGGGCTTCGCGGTCGCCGGCTTCCTGTCCACCGACGGCCACACCGACTTCGGTCGCTTCCGACGCCTCGGGACGCCCGACGAGATCGAACGCGTGATTCACCAGGAGCGCATCGCCCAGGTGGTGATCGCTCTGCCGAGTGCGTCGCACGAAGCCATCATGCGCATCGTCAACCACTGCCGCCGCGACGGGGTGCAGTTCCGTCTGGTTCCTGACCTGTACGAGGTGAGTCTCGGCCGCCTCGACATGGACATCGTCAGCGGCATCCCGCTGATGGGCATCAAGAACCCGGCCATCCAGGGCATCAACTTCCTGGCCAAGCGGGCCATCGACATCGTCATCTCGGGGACGCTGCTGCTGCTCTTTTCCTGGTTCCTGCTGCCGCTCGCCCTGCTGATCTGGATCGAAGATCGGCGCTGCTCGCCGCTCTACGGTCAGGCGCGGGTTGGTCGCGGCGGCAAGCAGTTCACCATGCAGAAGTTCCGCTCGATGCGGGCCGACGCCGACAAGCAGCTCGCCGACCTCCTGGCCTACAACGAAGCAGAGGGACCGATCTTCAAGATGCGGGATGATCCGCGGCGGACGCGCATCGGCACCTTCATGCGCCGCTGGAGCATCGACGAGCTGCCGCAGCTGTGGAACGTCCTCAAAGGCGACATGAGCCTGGTCGGACCGCGGCCAGCCACGCCGCGCGAGGTGGCCCTGTACGAAGAGTGGCAGCTGCACCGCCTCGACGCGCTGCCCGGCATCACGGGCCTGTGGCAGGTCAGCGGTCGCAGCGAGCTGGGCTTTTCCGAACAGGTGCTCATGGACATCACCTACATCGAGAACTGGTCGCTCGGGCTGGACCTGCGCATTCTGCTGCAGACGGTGCCAGCGGTCCTGACGGGCAAGGGGGCCTTCTAGATTGGCGACTGCTGAGCTCGCGATCTCGAGTAACGGCACGTATACCCCGCCTCGGGACCGACCGCTCAGGGTGGCGCTCGTTCACGACTACCTGAACCAGTACGGCGGCGCCGAGCGCGTCCTCGAGGAGCTGCACTCGCTATTTCCGAGCGCGCCGGTGTTTACCTCGATGTACTGGCCCGAGAAGATGTCGTCGACGATCCGCGCGCTCGACGTGCGCACGTCGTTCATGCAGCACCTGCCGCTGGTCACGCGCAACCACCAGCCGTTTCTGTTGCTGTATCCGCTGGCGTTCGAGGGCTTCGATCTCTCGGGGTTCGACGTGGTCATCTCGAACAGCTCGGCGTTCAGCAAGGGTGTGGTGACCCCACCCGGCACCCTGCACATCTGCTACTGCCTGACGCCGATGCGGTGGGTCTGGAACTATCACGCCTACGTCGATCGCGAGCGGCTCGGGTTCATGGCGCGCATGGTCCTGCCGGCGGCCATCAGTCAGCTCCGGGCGTGGGACGTGGCGACGGCGCAGAACGTCGACCGCTTCCTGGCGATTTCTCGGACGGTGAGCTCGCGCATTCACAAGTACTATCGGCGCGACTCGCAGGTGATCTACCCGCCGGTGAACTGCGACGCGTTCCAGTTGCCGCCTGTGCGGGTCGACAACTATTACCTGATCGTGTCGCGCCTGATTCCGTACAAGCGGATCGACCTGGCGGTGGATGCCTTTAGCCGACTCGGGATTCCGCTCAAGATCGTCGGCAGCGGCGGGCGGGCGCTGGCGGAGTTGAAGGCCCGAGCCGGCCGCAACGTCGACTTCGTGGGACGTGTGTCGGACGCCGAGCTCAAGGATCTGTACGCCGGGTGTCGGGGGCTGCTGTTTCCCGGGGAAGAGGACTTCGGCATCGCGCCGCTCGAGGCCAACGCCAGTGGTCGGCCGGTGATCGCCTACGCGGCCGGCGGGGCGCTGGATACCGTGGTCGACGGGCATACCGGGGTGCTGTTCGAACGCCAGGAGGTCGACTGTCTGATCGGCGCGGTCAAGCGCGCCGAGGCGACGGCGTGGGACTCGGTCGAGCTGCGGCAGCATGCGCGCAGGTTCGATCGGCAGGTGTTCCGCGATCAGCTGCTGGCGTTTGTCGGGGAGTCCGTCGCGGCCCATGCGGCTGGTGCCCGCTTCGCCTGAGCTGATCGGCGCAGCGCTGTCGCGCACTTCCACGTGAAGTCTGCTCTAGACGTCGTCGAACGCGGGTCCTCCAGAAGAGAGGACCGTGTTCCTGCAACGTCAGACACACCTCGAGTGCGACCGCGGCCGCGGGTGAGTTGGTTTGGGGCGGCGACCGTGGGGCTTGTCGTGGTGGCGGTCGTGAGCCGCCTGCCGTTCATGACCCGCATGCTGTACGCGTTTGACTCGGCTAACTACGCCCTGGCCATCCGCGACTTCTACAACGTCGCCTTCCACCAGCCCCACCCACCGGGCTATCCGCTGTACGTCTTCTTTGCCAAAGCCATCGATCTCGCCGTCCACGACGCCAATCGCTCCCTGATCCTCGAGGGCATCGTCTGGAGCGCCATCGCCGTGGCCTGCACGACGCTGCTGGGCCGACGGCTGTTCGGCCCAACCGTCGGCCTGCTCGCCGGCCTGCTGCTGTTTGCGACGGTGGGCTTCTGGGGCTACGGCGAGGTGGCCTACCCATATGTCGCGCTCGCCGGCGAAACTGCCGCCCTGGCCCTGCTGGCCCACATGGTCCTGGCAGGCCAGCGCCGCGCCGTCATCGCCCTGGCGGTGGCGTGGGCCATCTCGTTCGGCGTGCGCTGGGACGGCGCGGTGTTCTGCGGGCTGCTGGCGCTGTGGGCGCTGTGCAGCGTCTCGTGGCGCCTGCGCGGGCTCTCGGTCGGCCTGGCGGTGCTGATCGTGGTGGCGTTTGCCATCCCGATGATCCAGCTCACCGGCGGCTGGAACGTGTACGCGCAGGCCATCGCCGACTACCTGCGCGTGTGGTCGCCACAGTCGGCGTACGTGGTCGGCGACTTCGCCTCGGGCGGCGATACGCAGGCTACCTACAACCTGAACTTCCTGGTCGACTACCTGCGGCAGATGCTGGGCATCGGCCTGCTGCTCGTGCTGTATCTGTTCGGACGACGCTTCTCGCCAGCTGCCATCGGCGCCGACTATCGCAGTCGATTCCTGGCGCTCTGGGTCTTTCCGCCGCTGATCGTGTACGTGTTGGCGCACCTGGGCGAGCCTGGCTACGTGCTGTCACTGGCACCCCAGGCGGCGCTGCTCGTGGCCCTGGCCATCGTCGACCTGCGCGACGAGCTCACGACGGTCACCAACGTCTTGCGCGCGCGCGGCTGGCACTGGTTACCGGCGGCTCGCTGGGTGGGCCTGGCCACCGCCGGCGCACTGACGCTCGCGGTCGTCGGATGGAATGTGCAGGCCTTCGCGAGGGGCGTCGGCCCCGGGCGGCTACCGGACCTGCGGGCCCATGACGCCACAACGCTGGCACAAATCGGCTACATCGAACAGCAGAATCCGGCGACGACCTTTGTCCTCGCGCACGACATTTTCCGTCAACTGCACTACTACGTGCCGCAGTATCCCAGTGACCTGCTGTTCAGCGAGTACGTGCCCAATTTTCAAACGGCGCTGACGCGCACGGACCTGCCCCATGGAACCGCGCAACTGATTGTGCTCGACTCCCCGCTGAAGGTGGCCCCCGACGATGCGGGGCTGGTCAATGAAGTCGTACTGCAAGACCAGCCACGCGTCGGCGTCTGGGTCGTTAACACGCAAGGCGCGACCGCGGTCGAGCACGGCTACCAGTACCTGCGCCTGATACGGTAAACAAGCAGGTCAGGTCGCTATAGTTGAGCGCGGTCTGAGAGAGGTCGAACGGAACACAGGTATGGAGCTGCGCGAGTACTGGAGCATCATTCGCCGGCGCTGGTGGATACCGGCGGCGGTAGCGCTGGTGGCACTCATCGCCTCCACGTTTGTCGGCGTGCGCGGCGCCACCGCCTACCGCACCGACATGCGCCTGGCTGTGAGCACGATTCCGACGCCCGACCCGAACGGCACCCTGTATTACGACCCGACCTACTACTCGAACCTGGATTCCGAGTACCTGGCCGACGACATGAGCGAGTTCATGAGCAGCCGCGCCTTCGCCGACGAGGTCCATCGTGAACTGGCCTCGAGCAGCACGCCCATGGACATCGACATCGACTCGATCATGACCGCGACCCGCACCAAGAAGACGCATCGCTTCATCGACATCACGCTGACCACGCCCACGGCCGAGCAGGGTCAGGCCATTGCCGGGTCGATCTCGCGCATTCTGAGCGACCCGAACCACGTGGCCCAGTATCTGACCGCCCTGACCGCGTATCACGCGCAAATGGAGATCGTCACGCCGCCGGTGACCGGGCGGGCCAACACCCCGCTCGGCCTGGTGAGTGAGATCGCGCTGCGGACGCTCATCGGGCTGATCATCGGCATTGGGCTGGCGTTTCTGGTTGACTATCTGGATCCGAGCGTACGAACGCGAGAGGAGGCGGAGCGTCTGCTGGAGATGCCAGTGCTGGGTGAGATTCCCCGGCCGACACGACGAGGAGTAGCAGCCTGACTGGTACCGAGGCCCTGCGCGCGCTGCGTGACCGCTGGTGGATCATCCTCGCCGCCGGCGCGCTCGCCGCCCTCGCCGCGTTCGTGACCGTCAGATTGCCGTGGGTCCAGCCCCGCTGGCGCTCGTCGGTGCTGATGCAGGCGACCGGACGGCTCGACTACGGCAACTTCCTCGCCCTCGAAAAGGAGCTACGGCCGCTGTCGGAGCAGGTCCGCCAGCTCGACATCATGCGCGAGGTCGACCAGAACCTGCACACCGACCTGGCGCCCGAGACGATGCTCGACCACACGCGCGCCGAGCCAGTCGTCGACAGCGACCAGATCCGCATCGACGTCGACGACTCGGACGCGACGCGCGCGGAGCAGATCAGCCTGGCGATCGCCGACGTGTACACCGAGCAGCACAACGCCGCCGAACAGGGCAAGCTTCGCGAAGAGCGCGTGATTCTGTCCACGCTCGACCGGCCCAACGAAGCGGTCCTGATTTGGCCCCAGACGAGCGTGATCGTGCCGGCCGCGGCGCTACTCGGCATCCTGGTCGCCATCGTCGTCGTGCTGGTCATGACTTACCTCGACGACGCGATCCGCTCGACCGACGACGTCCAGCGCTACCTCGAGCTGCCTGTGCTCGGGAGCGTGCCGCGATTCCGCATTGCCGCGCCGCGGCCCACCGCCAGCACCGCGCGCCGCACACACCCAGAAGCCAGGAGCCCAACTGAGATGGAAGTGCCGACCAGCGCCGCGCAAACGCGACCATGAATCGACTCGCCACAGTGTCTCCCAACGGACGGTCGCTCGCGCCCGTCGACGCCGAGAAGCCCGCGCCAGCCGCGCTGGTGGTCTTGAGCGCGCCCCATTCGCCAGCGGCGGAGGCGTATCGCAGTCTGGCCGCCAACCTGCAGTTCGCGTACGCCGACCGCCAGCTGCAGACGATCGGGGTGACGAGCGCCGCCCAGGGCGAGGGCAAGTCCACCACGATCGCCAACCTGGCCGTGGCGCTGGCCCAGACCGGCCGCCACGTGATCGTCATCGACGCCGACCTGCGTCGACCCGGACAGCACACGCTCTTTGGCCTGGACCGAGAGGCGGGGCTGGCGAACGTGCTTCGAACCGACGACATGGATCTGCCGCTGCAGGACACGGTCGCGGCGGGCGTGCGGGTGCTGGCTAGCGGGCCACAGCCGTCGAATCCGCTGGAAGCGCTGGCGTCGCGGCGCTTCGATCAGATCCTGGAGCTGGCGCGGGCGCAGGCGGATCTCGTGCTGGTCGATACGCCGCCGGCTGGCGCCCTGGCGGACGTCGCCGTGGTCGCGCCGCGACTTGAAGGTATGCTGCTGGTCGTCAGCGCGGGGAAGACCAAGCGGGACCTCGCGCGGCGGGCGCGCGAGCAGCTCGAGCGCGTCAACGCCAATCTGCTGGGCGTCGTGCTGACGGATGTGAAGGCGGATGGGAAGCTGTACAGGTATTAGGGAGCGAAGCGACCGACATGAAAGGCGTCATCCTTGCGGGCGGGACTGGCTCCCGACTGCATCCGCTGACACGCATCACCAACAAGCACCTCTTGCCCGTCTAC
>JAFAWJ010000137.1 GCA_019242065.1 Chloroflexota bacterium | reverse complement strand
GCTGGTGACCGACGACGAGAGCTGGAGCGTGCGCGGCACCGCCGAGGGCACCCGGGTCACCCCGGGTGACGCGCCGGATCCGTCGAGCGCAACCATCCGGGCCGAGTCCGGCTGGCTGGCCCTGGCCGTGTACGGCAGGCTGCGACTGGATCCGACCGCGTTCGAAATCGACGGTCCCGCCTCGACAGCCGACCAGTTCGCCGCGCTGTTCGGCCCACGCGCGTGACAGAGCATTCCATGCGTCGCCACGAGATTGCCCTGGCTCCGACGTCGCTACCCAACACGCCGCCGCTCGAATTCATCGCCGCGGCCGCCGCCGCGGGCTTCGACTCGGTCGGACTCCGCCTCCACAAATCGCCGGTCTACCCCAACTGGTTTCCGATCGTCGGCAATCCGCCACTCATGCGCGACGTCAAGCACGCTCTGACACATTCCGGCCTGCGCATGCTGGATATTTTTACATTCTATCTCCAACCCGAGCTCGACCTGGACGTCATGTCGGCGGCGATGGCGTACGGTGCTGAGCTCGGCGCCCGGTATGCGCAGTTGATCGGCGACGATCCCGACTGGTCGCGCATAACAGATACCTACGCCCGGTTTTGCGATATCGCCGCGCAGTTCGGTCTCGTCGCCGCCATCGAGGCGCCCGTCAACAGTCGCAAAGTCAACTCCGTGCCACTGGCGTGCAAGTTGATCGGCGACGCCAACCGCGCGAACGCTGCCATCGTGCTCGATCCGCTCCAGTTCCTCCGCTCGGGAGACGAGCTGTCGGTGCTGGAGCAGGACCCGCGGATTTTTGCCTATACCCAGTTCAACGACGGTCCAGTCAGCGGAGCGCGCATGGAGCCCGGCACCGGCGAGGTGCCGCTACGCCAGATCCTCCAGCGTCTGCCGCACGGAGTGCCGATCAGCGTGGAGTGGTCGGCACCTCAGGACTCCACCGTACCCGCTCGAGAATGGGCGGGCAGGGCGCTGGACTGCACACGCCGTTTCCTGGAAGTCGACGGCACGGACACATAGCCCAGCACGCTACACTCGCGGTGCATGCAGCCGTTCAGCTACGCCGACTACTTCGGCCAGGTTTCACTGCTCGGCGATCTCTTGCTCGACGGCGGCGAGCGACCGTGGCTGACCACCATTCCAGATCAACCTGAGCGCAAGCAGTACGTGGTGTGGCTCGGCTGCAACGTGCTGCGTACGGTCCATATTGTCGAAACACTGAACGACATCCTGCGGCACCTGGGATTCGACTACGTCATGCTGGGCGGACCCGCCAACTGCTGCGGCGTGCAGCACGCGCGGCGCGGCGACACCGCGACCGGTCGCCAGCTTGCCTGGAATACCTTCGACAAGTTCGCTGCCTTCGCGCCCGAACGTGTGCTGTTCTGGTGTCCCTCCTGCGACCACCGCCTGGCGGGCATGGGTGACGACCTGTCAGACCTGGCCGCGCAACGCCAGCACGTGACGCAGTTCTTCGTGGACCACCTGGATCGTTTCGACTTCAAACCTCTGCCGCGGCCGATGCGCGTGGCGCTCCACGCGCACACCGGCACCCCCCAGCAGGACCTGGACGCACAGGCAACGCGTCGACTTCTGGCAGCCATCCCCGGTGTGGAGGTGGTCGATGCGCCCGCAGTCGCCGAGCTCGGATTCCACTGCGCGGATCCCAAAATCAGCCAGCTCGCGGAGGGCCAGTTCGGCCGCATTCTGGCCGAATCCGTCGCTGCCGCCGAAGCAGATCGAATCGACACGCTGGTCACCATCTATCACGCCTGCCATCGCGAGCTGGTCCCGGCCGACACCGCCGACGACCAGTTGGGCGGCCTCCAAATCGAGAATTACGTCACGTTGCTGGCGCGTGCCCTGGGCCTGCCCGAACACCCCGATCGCTTCAAACACTTCACGCGCCTGGGCTCCCTCGCCGCCATCCTGGCCGAGCTCGAGCCGCGCATCACCCAGCTCGGCCTCCCCCACGAACGCGTCGAACGCGTCGTCACAGCCCAGTTCGGCCCACCGTCCGCGCTGGCCGCCGCGCTCGGCACCCCGATACGCTAGCTGGTGACCCCAGCGTCCACCAGGTTGACGCTGCCGGTGACGTAGCTGGCCTCGTTGCTCAGCAACCACACCACCAGATTGGCGACTTCGTCGGGCTCGCCGTAGCGCTGGAGCGGCACGCGCGAGGCAAGCGCTTGCCGGGCTGCCTGCGGATTGCCCGGCGAACGCGCCGTGTTGAGCGCCTCCATCATGCGCGTGTCGATGTATCCGGGTGCGACCGCATTCACGCGTACGCCAGATCCGGCTGACTCCAGCGCGGCCGTCCGCGTCAGCCCGATCACCGCGTGTTTCGAGGCAATGTACGGCGCCAGTCCAGGTCCACCTCGCACTCCGGCGATCGACGCCGTATTGACGATGGCGCCGCCAGTCCCTTGCCGCTGCAGAACGCGCAAGACCTCGCGCAGGCCCAGAAAAACGCCGCGCACGTTCACGTTGATCAGCCGATCGAAGTCAGCAATATCCGTGTCGACGATATTGGCGACGCGCCCTTCGATACCGGCATTGTTGAAAAACAGGTCGAGTCTGCCGAAGTGCTCGACGGTACGGCGCACGTAGTCCTGCACGTCACGTTCCTGACCGACGTCGGCCGTGAGCGACAGCGCCCGACCGGCCTCCGTCCCCAGGCTCGCCCGCACGTCTTCGAGCCGATCCGCAGCGATATCCACCAGAGCCACGCTGGCCCCATCCCCCAAAAGCCGCCGCGCAACAGCCCCGCCAATACCCCCCGCCGCCCCAGTGACAATCGCCACCTGACCGTCAAACGAGATCTGACTCACGCGATAGCCTTCGTCGCGGCGACCAGCTCAGGATGTTCGACAATTCCCAGTCCGCGCACGGCCAGTACCGGCGCCTCGGGTCGCACTTGTGCCGGGCCCCACGAGCGACGAGCTCGTCCTACAACACTGGTCAGCATGTCCGAGGCATCCTACCGCTCTTGTCTGGTTGGTCTGTGTGATCAGGCGCGACTGTCCGCGATTGCGATCTGACTTGGGAATAAACCGCCGGAGGTCTGCCAGCTAATGGGAGTTTCGGCGCACGAGCTGCCAGAGCCAGCCCAATGGCCGCAGCCCGAGCCGCGCCGCTACCCGCTGCGAGGAAAGATTGGTGCGTCCGGTGCTGTAGAACACCCAGCGCTCGTCAGAGCGCAACTGGGCCGACCAGGCGGCCGTGACGGCCGCCGCGTGGCCTCGACCTCGAAAGCCGGGTCGCGTCCAGACGCCCGCCTCCACGCCGCGGCCGCCGTTTCTGGCCGTGTGGCAGATGGCAATCACCAGCGCGTTGTCGACCGCCATGGCCCACGGACCCAGCGTGCCGTCGATAAGCTGCTGCCATTCCTCGACCTCCCAGTTATCCGGAGTAGCGCCCCGTAACCAGTTGCTATGCGAATCGTCCGACCGCACGAGCTGGGCAGCGGACTGGAAGTCAACCGTCTCGCCGACCAGGTAACTGGGCCCCGACGCTGGCGTCAGATCAACCGGTCCGAGTTCGGCCTCCAGCAACCCACGGCACGTTTCGAGCACTCGCGGCGGCGAGCCTG
>JAFAWJ010000843.1 GCA_019242065.1 Chloroflexota bacterium | reverse complement strand
GCTGGTGACGCTTCCGGAGCGGCGATCCGTCGCTTTAGATAGACGGCCGCCACCATCAGCGCGAGAGCAATCCCTGTCAGTCTCGCCAAAAACCCCACCAAGGGCGTGCTGGCGCCCTGCGCGACGTTTCCAGCCCCATCCCGTCAGAATCGCGTTGTAGAGCGATCTCAGGCACTTCCGGCTTGGGCGCCTCAAGCACGAGTAGTCGGCTCTCAGTGTCGGCGAGGCGCGCGCGTGGACACCAGCTCGGCGTCCAGTTGTTGTCCAAGCCTCTCGGCCTGGCGTTCGAGGCGGTCAAGCAGCTCCTGGACGATGGTCATGTCCATTCGACGTCCAGTTGCCAACGTTGGACTGTCTGTAGACGGTCCAGGGGTCGCAATGGCGCGCTCAAGGTCGGCCTGGTCGATGACCCATGCACCGTCGGGCCCACGCGAGGCTTGCAATCGGCCTGACGTGAGCCAGCGACGGATTGTTTTCGTCGAGCAGTGCGCGTGCTTGGCAGCATCGGCGACGGACAGCGGGACAGACGTGGTCGGTCCATGGGTCCAAGGGTGGACTGTCCAGAAACAGTCCACTCGGACATCGCAATTACGCGCGGGACACAAAGTTGCTCGCCATCGGGTCAGACAACGCGTATTTCTGCATATGCCGCAGCGCGCGACGCTGGATCTTTGTCACGCTGTCGCGCTTCACGCCGAGCCGGCGCCCAACTTCGGCGTGGGTAAATCCGCGAACGACGTGGAGATCAAGAACCTGCACTTGACGTGGTGTCAGGACGCGCAGGAGCTCACGCATGAATGCGCGCTCGATAAGGTCGGGTGCATCACCGGCAACCATTTGTCCCAGCATGGTGTCGGGATCCTCGACGAACTCCGCGCCGTTCAGTCTGCGGTGGCGATTAATGAGCAGGTTGCGCGCGGCGCGGAACAGATAGGCGCCTTGCTCAGCTTCGGCTGTCCATGTCAGGCGTGCCCAGCGTTCCCACGTGCGCATGAAGACATCGGAGGCCAGGTCCTCAGCCTCGCTCGGCGCGTACTTAATGAGCAGCGCAAGTACGCGCCTGAAGTACGCCCGATACAGGTTCTCGAAATCGAGCGGTGGCCGATGATCCGTCACGCTGCGGCCTCGGCGTGAAGCGGCCGGCCACACTCGCGTGGGGTCAGACCGGCGGTCACCAGTCCGTCGTCCAATGCACGCGATAGCAGGCAGGTGACACCACCAGCAGTGGCTGGTGGCAGTCTGGGCAGCGCGGGTCGCGCAGCTCATGGCAGCGCGCCTCGTGATTGGCAATGGCCGCGAGCGCGGCCTCGCGCGCAACGTCATGCACGTAGCGGGTGACCCTGCCGATGGCACCGGCGGGTGGTTCGTCGTGGTCGTACCGGGGACTGGGGGCATGGCACTGGGCCATGTGTGCATCCATCGCCGCGGTGACCGCCGCCTCGATCAGACGACCGATGTTGGCGCCATCGGGGGCAGCCATCAGGCCACCTCGTCTCGGCAGGCCTCGGCCACTGTGGGCCACGGCTGGCCGAACAGGGCTGCCAGAGCCCGGGCGCGGCAGTCCTCGTCGAGTGCGCGACAGCCGTCCTCGGTCAGGACGTAGCGAACCTCATTGGTCGGAGGCTCGGCCCGCAGCCACGCAAGCTCACCATTCGGCAAGCGGTCGAGGACTAGGTCGGCGACGCTCAAAGCATGTGCGTAATTGGCGGGTGAGTCGAAGTAGCGCTCAAGTGCGGTCGCAGCCGCAGATTTAGACTCCTGGTGCATCAGTCCCCCGAGGGTGGTGCGAATGGCGGCCGCGGTGGTAGAGACACTGCGGCCGTCGTGGCGTCAAGCCAAGTGCGCGCGTCAGCGATCGGCATCACCGCCTTTCAGGGCCCACGCTTCGAAGGCCTCGGCGACGCGCAGGACTTCCGCGGTGCCGACGTTCTCGACCATGGTCGCTTTGTGGCCACAGAAAACGGCTGCAGCCTGAAGCGCCGCGAGGCGTATGGCAGTTCGATCGTTTGCCGAGGCTTGCGCCGAACTGGCGCCGATGATGCGCAGCGAATTGATCCACGCGCCTTTGTCGGTTTGCTCGACCTGGGCTTCGACGAGCTCGCCTGGCGTGGGCATCGGCGCGATTGGGTGGTACTGGCTGACGTTCAGCCATTCACCGAGCAGCTTGATGCTCGTGCCTTTGGCGTTGATCTGCTCGACAGCGCCACTGAGCGTCACGAGTTGCTTGCTGGCCATCCCGCTTAGTCCTCCAAACCCGATGGCGTGGCTGGCATCTGATCGATTACCTCGACACGGCCAAAGTCGACAGTTATGACGTCGAGGTCAATGTCCGTCGCATCCGCGAACCACTGCAACGCCCGCTCAGCTGAGGGTGCCGCTACGCAGTAGACGGTCTGGCTCGCAACGATGAACGTCGGCCACTCACTTCGTGCCTGAATTGCCATTGGTTAGTTCCCCTCGAACCGCTTGAAGATGTCGTCGTACCGCTGAGCACGCGCGCGGACGACGGCACTTAGACCATCGATGACCACACTCGCCGGCTGCACCGCCACAGCGCCGCGGCTGATGCGATCCAGCCTGACGGCGAGCGCGTGCTTGCAGGCCTGCTGACGACGGACGTAGTCGTGACAGCTGCAGGCCGAACCATCAGGCGCAACCAGGTGCACCACGCCGCGGCGCGTCTGGCTCGGGATGCCGATCACCGCGCGGCCGTCGCGCAACGTCATGGAGCGAATCCACTGACCGCGGCTGGTCAGGAGGGCGAGTGCCTTCGCGTGCCGTGATTCCGAACTGGTCAACGTGATCGTGGTCATCAGTCCACCTAGTAGACTTCTACTAGTAGATTAGCTCGCCACTAACCGCCTGTCAATAGATCTCTACTAGTTACTTTCAAGTAGAAGCATGCTATGATTGCGCAACACCCCGGGTATGGAGGTGACATTGGAGAAGACCATCCGCGAGCTTCGACAAGAGCAGGGTTGGACGCAACTCGAGCTCGCCAATCGCCTCGGCGTGACGCCGTCCACGGTTTACAACTGGGAACGTGGCAACTGGGAGCCGCGAGCGTCGCAGCTGCGCCAGATCGCCAACCTGTTCGGCCTCCGAATGGACGACATCAAATTGGCAGAACCAGAAAAACTCGTGGCCTAGCCAGAAAGCGGCCCCGCAAGGCCGAGGACTAGGCCACGAGCATCATCGCGATCGCGCTGGGTCTAGCAGCGCGGCGCTACTGCAGAGTACCTGTTAGGAAGAACACACCAAGAAAATGAGCCGTAGCCGAGTACGTTGATGTCGCAGCAATCGCCGTGGCGCGAAGACCCCGCCGCTGACGCGTGCATGCGTTGGGCGGAGTCGTTCACAAAATCTTTCAGTTCTTTTCAAGGTCTATCGCTTCAAGAACAAGCCGTGATGGCTGGTGGCATAGAAGCCGGATTACGTATGGGGCTCGCGCTTGCTCTAATCGATCGCGATTGGGCGCGCGGTGCATTCACAGCACTTGATCGAGAAAGCGCCGCTGCGGCTGGCCTACAGAGTGACGCACGCGCAGAAAGCAGTCGTCGCTTCAATACCTGGCAAACAGCTGAGTCAATCATCAATTCGTCGAGGTGAGCGCATTGGCTGGAACACCCCGGCAGTATCTGGAGAACTACGACGCTCAAGCAGGGAAACGCGTCTTAATGACCGATGTGGTAGCTCGCCGGCTTGCTACGCTCAGCAAACTGGAGGATGCGCAACTCTCGCCACTCGGCAAGCTATTCAAACCCGCGATGTTGGAGGCGGGCATTGGGCCAGTCGATCTAGCCGCAGCAACAAGCGTCAGCGCGCAGTGCGTCTGGAGCATGCTGCACGGATCCCACGTGCCACAACGCCCAGCTGTTGCACGAATCGCCGGCGTCTTGCCTGTCGATGAACTGGACGTCGAGCGTGCTTATCGCGAGACTCGCGAGCTCGCAGGGCCACGGCAGTCAGGCGGTTTTGTCGGCAAGATCCTGCATCGCGAGGGGCGGGCAGGACTCTCACGACGAAGCAAGGCCCAGGCTAGTGTCGGAGGCGCAGTAAGCGACGACGCTTTCCAGCGTTCACTCGTTTCCCGCCAGCGGTGGTTCGCAACCATGACGGAAGCGGAGCGCCTCCGCTGGAGCATTCAGCACCTCCATTCAAACATCACAGGACGTTGGGGCGTGTGCCGAATCTGCGGCAAGTGGACACATACCTACGACAAGCGGCTGAGCAACGAGGTACACCAATACTGCTATCAACACTGGTCGCCGTTCGGGCAGTGGATGAGAGCGCATCGTGGCAACCGCAATGCTGGCGAGATGCCAATTCCTTCCTACCCAAGGAAGAAACGGCCGCGTCCAGAAGAGATCGCCGACCTGTATCGGCTGACAGTTCGCTACTTCAAAACCAAACTCAGCCGGCAGCATGGAGCCGTTCGGTTGCTAGCGCTCGAGTTTCTCCCGCTTGCAACCTCCGGCGATGGCGCTGAGCGCGAATTGCGGCGGCGTGTGAACAGATTTCTCGCGGGACTGCCTGAGCGTAAGACATGTAGCGAGGAACTGGCGCGGCGCGTACGACTGTTGCGATTGATTGCCCAGGTATTGGGCCTAGCAGATGATGGTTCGGGGCAAAGGGGGGCACATCTTGGGCAGACGGAGAATGTGCCCCCCTTTGCACACGTCTCAGTGCGGCATTCTGAGATCGAATGTCTGAGAGACACAGTTGGCCCGAGACGTCCGCCGTGGAAAGTTGGCGTCTCGGGCCAACGAATAGAAGGAGGCGACGCATACGACATCGCCTACTCCACCACCCATCATAGCCCCGTCTCGCGACGACTCCAACACGTCCACACCGGACGATCTGATCCACCTTGAGTACGTCATCGAGCGTGGCCTGCAAAACTTTCTCGAAGTCGGCAACGCCCTGGCTCGCATCCGCGATGGGGAGCTGTACCGAGCGAGTGGCTACCGCTCGTTCAGCGAGTACCTCGAACAACGCTGGCACCTGACTCGACGGCGCGCATACCAACTGATCGACGCGGCCGCGGCCGTCGACAGCACCCCAGAGTTGAGAAACGCGTTTCTCAACTCTGACGGGCCCGCGCTCTCAGAGCGCCTGGTCCGTGACCTGGCCAGCGTGCCAGCGCAGGTACGCGTTGACATCGTGCGCGCAGCAACACATGGCGCCGATCGACACGAGCTGCGGCAGTTGATGCGGCAGGCCTCCGTGCAGCTCGGCATGGCGACGCGGACCAGCCAGCCAAAGCCTCGCCCAATTCCGATACCACGGCGGTTGTCGCCCGACAGCTGCCAGATCGACATCATCGACGCCGCCACCACGCCCTACGCCGACGGCGGCTTCGATCTGATCGTCAGCTCGCCGCCATTCGGCTTGGATGTCGCGTACGCCGATGGCGGCGACGTCGCCGACTACGCCACGTACCGACACCTGATGGCGACCTGGTCGGCGGAGCTCTGCCGCGTCAGCAATCCACGCCATGGCCGTGTCTGTCTAGAGGTTCCGCTCGATCGCTCAAAGGGCCGCGTGTACGAGCCCGTGTACGCGCACTGGCTGCAGGCCCTCGAGCAAGCAGGCCTCAACTACCGCACGACGATCACGCGTCGCTATCACGCTGGCCGAGGCACAGCGCGCGGCTCAGTAGACAGTCCTGGCGGACCGCACACGTTCTCGCCACTCATGACGATCATCGTCGTGCACCGCGGCGCCTGGATCCGCCGTGGTGATGAAGACCACGATCTCGAGCACGACGCCTGGCTCGCGCTGACGGGCCCGACAGCCAACTGGGACGATCTTCCTGGTGCAGTCGATCCCAAGCATCCAGCGCCATTCCCGGTCGAACTCCCGCGACGACTGATCAAGCTACTCAGTTTCCGAGAGGATCTGGTCGGCGATCTGTTCCTCGGCCGCGGCACGACCGCGCTGGCGTGCATCGAGCTCGGGCGTCGGTTCCGTGGCGGAGACCGCAGCCCAACGTATGTGGCGCTCGCGCAAGAGCGCGCCAGTGCCGCATTAGCACTCGGGTTTGCGGCATGACGAAAGCGACCCCCTTCCACCAGCCTGAAGCAGTCATTCAGGCCCAGGTACGCACCTGGCGATCACGTGTGCGGCCGCGGCGCCGACGTCGGCAGCGGATCACGCCTTGATGACCGCTCTCCGGCTTCTAGCCGGCGGAAAGTTGGCCAATCGGTCAAGAGGGCTATCGGCGAAGCGGACAGTAATGTTATGTTTGCTTCGTGGCTGCGAAGAGCCGCCGAACCGAGGCCTCACCGGAGTCAGAGATGCTGAGCCCACAAGAGTTCGCGAAGCGACTGGGGTTGGGCATCGACGAACGTACGGTGCGGCGCTGGGCCGCAGACGACGTACTGCCGGCCGAGCACTCCGCGACTGGTCACCACCGCTTGCCAGCGGCTCTCGTGCCAGCGCTGCAGGAACTGGCAAAGAACAAGGTGCCCTTGAACGCTCGAAAGCTTCGCGGCAGGTTCGCGCCACAACAACCATCGGAGGGTCGCACTCAGCCAGACACCAGCTGACGGACATACGAGGCAACGCCTCACAAAGAAAGCACCCGCGCGCGAAACCTTTGGCCGGAAACAGCGCAACGGGTGCTTCGAAAGGAACTGCTGTTTGAGCATCATACAGCAGCTCAGCGGAGCTTTGTCCGCTGGGCGGTGACAATCTGCAACACCGTCGAAGCAAGTCGGCTAGCGACCACCGCATACGTCGTATGCGCGCCAGGCATCTGCGCCCATGACTGATGGTGCTGCCCGCTTCAACGCTAACGAGCTCGCTGTTCTGAAGCGATTTGCGCGTGGTCTTGATCCTTCCGGGGATGCGGAACTTGGCGAGATAGCTCGCCGCGTCGTCGAACACGTCCGTGAACGAAACGGCTCAGCGACAGTCGAGACGCTGGAAGAAGCGCTTCGCCTTGAGGGGCCGGCCATCGACTACGACTGGACGATCCGCTCATTGCTCGCAGCCGACGACACGGAAAGCGTCAGCGAGATCGAGCTGGACGAAACACCCACCAGTTCATTCCCCGAACCACCAGCCGACGCCCGTGTTGACCCAGAACTCGCCGCAGGCGCGGGGAAGTGGATTGATCAATACGTTGCTTTCGGACTGGCTGTGTCGCCGATGACGCCTGAGTTCTTTCACGAGGGCGCCGCTCTGTGGCTCGGAGCGACGTCGATCGCGCGGCGACTCGTATTGCCGATGGCGTTCGCCGATGTCTACCCGAATCTGTTCGTCGCCTGGGTTGCGCCCAGCACGCTGTATCGCAAAACAACCGCTCTGGATCTCGCACGCCGTGCCGCGCGGACCGCAATCCCACATTTGCTGACTGCCCAGGACAGCACGCCAGAGGCTTTTGTCGCTGATCTTGCAGGGCGGGAACCCGCACATTTCGAAGACCTGCCCGCCGTCAACCAAGAGATGTGGCGCAAGCGTCGCGACTTCTCTGCTCAACGCGGCCTGCTGCTGGACGAAATGTCGGGTCTACTCGCAAGCGCCGGCCGCGACTACAACGCTGGCCTGCTCGAGCTGTACATGCGGGCGTTCGACTGCGCCGATCAGTACGAGCGAATCACCCGCGGCCAGGGGTTGGTCGTCGTGCGAGATGCGTATCTGTCTTTGCTGGGAGCGTCAACTCCAAGCGCCCTCGGTCCGCACTTGAGCGCCGCACAATTGTGGACGAACGGCTGGTGGCCTCGATATGCGTTGCTATGCCCACCACTGGAAAAGCCAGAGTGGCGCACGCCGACCGCGGATCCAGACACGGGACTGCCTGCGGTCATGGCGAATGTGCTGCGCAGTCTTGACGGCAGATTACCCAAACCGACATGGCCAGAGCCACCGCACGCGCTCAAAGTCCGACTTGACCAGGCGGCGTACGACTTATGGGCACCGTACAGCAAAGCGCTGACGTACGACCTACTCGGTGGCGGTCTCGATGAACGTCTATACGCAGCGTACGGGCGTCTCCCGACGCAAGCCCTGAAGGTTGCGATCATCCTCGCTGCATTGGATTGGGGTGATCGAGAGGCAACACCGCACATCAAACCGGCCCACATGGCGCGAGCGGTGATGATCACGGAGAGTTGGCGTGCAAGCTTTCACCGGCTGTTGGAGGTGACCGTGGAAACGATTGCCAGCACGCGCCGAGGCCGACTTATCCGCCAGATCGCGAAAGCACAGCGGCCAATGAGCCTACGAGACATCTGGCGGAACATGCGCGACGTCGACGTAAAAGACCTCGAGGACCTGGTCGAGGAAGCCTTGAAGCTCGGCGAACTGGAGGAGTGTGCCAGCACAGCAGGACCGAAAGGCGGTCGCCCCTCGCGTC
>JAFAWJ010000696.1 GCA_019242065.1 Chloroflexota bacterium | reverse complement strand
CTGACCGAAGCGCAGTTCGTGGCCCTCTAAATTGCCCTGCGATGGATCGAGTCCGATGCTGGTCAGCAGCGGATTGCCCTGCATCTCGCCCGCGTAGGCAATGACCAGGAACACAAGAAAAAAGCCAGACATGACCCAGAAGAACGTGGCCGCCTGTTTGCGGCGATTGACCATGATGCCGAAGGTATAGATGAGGCCCATCGGCAGCAGCGCCATCAGGATGTTTTCCAGGACGTCGCTGGTCGGATTCGGGTTCTCGAACGGATGCGTGGAGTTCGCGTTGAACCAGCCCCCGCCGTTGGTGCCCAGTTGCTTGATCGACTCGAGCGCCGCGATCGGTCCCCGAGTAATGGTCTGCTGCGCTCCATCCAGGGTATTGACCTGCAAGGCACCTTCGAACGTCGCCGGGACGCCAAGGGCGACAAAGATCAGGGCGCTCACGAAGGCGATCGGCAGCATGATGCGCGTGATCGCGCGCGTCAGGTCCACATAGAAGTTCCCCAGGTTCGTGCTGCCACCCAGACCCCGAATGAAGGCGATACCGCACGCCAGACCAGTCGCCGCCGACGTGAACTGCGGGAAGATGATGGCGAACATCTGCGAGAAGTACGACAGCGTGTTCTCGCCACCGTAGTTCTGCCAGTTGGTATTGGTGATGAAGCTCATCGCCGTGTTGAGCGCCAGCCAGGGTGGCACGCCAGTCATGCCGTCCGGGTTGAGCGGCAGAACGCCCTGGAGCAGAAAGATGACGATGAATACGATGAACATCACCAGGTTGGTGAGGAGCATCGCCTTGACGTACGCCGGCCATCGCTGCTGCTGCGTCGGATCGACGCCGCTGAGCTTGTAGATGGCGTTGTCGACGGGATTCAGGACCGGATCCAGCCACGTGCGTTTGCCGCTGAACACGGCCGCCATATAGGTCCCCACCGGCCGCACCAGCAGCAGGAGGAGGACAAGAACGATTGCCACTTGGAGGATGTCGAGTGCCATGTGAGACCTCAGAACCGCTCAGCTCTGAACAGTGCGTAGAACAGGTAGACGAACACGCACAGGATCACCAGCAACAGAAACGCTATGCCCATCCGATGACCTTCGGCTTTCAATCGAGTTCGCAGTCGTGTGCGACCACCGGCAGCATACGTGCGTGGGCGTTAGGAAACGCTCAACGTTCCGCGCATGCGGAATTAGAAATCCGTTAGATCGCCCACCCATTGAGAAGTTTTTGACGGACCCCTCCACCCCATTGAGGTGTCGTTGAGTCCGGCGCCCCACCGGTTTCATTCAGAAGTCTCGTGAGCGGCCCCACCGTTTTTCACCCCTACCTGTTAACGAGAAGTCTTTGAGCGCGATCCCCGCCACTTTGACTTGTGTCTACACGCGAATGGTTTATCGAGAAGTCTTTGAGTGAGGTCCCGCCGCGTTGAGCGTGTCGACAACACTAGTGGTTTATTGAGAATTTTTTGACCAGCTCCTCACCCGCGTTGAGCCCCTGTTGACGCCCGCGGCGCCATACTCATTTCAGGTGGCGTATGACCCAGACACAAGAGCGTGACCTGACCGGCCTCCTGGTCAGACCCCCACGCCAGATCGCACCAGCCTCCGAAGACGCGCTGCGCGTTGGCGCCGCCACGCTCCGGTGCGCACCAGCCCAACTAATCACCTCGACAACCATCGTCGTCGACATCGGCCCCGACGACATCCCTGCCCTGTGCGACGTCGCCGACGAGATCGCGGCCGCCGAAGGCCTGGACGTGACCGTCCGCCCCCAGATCGGGTGGTGCGCCGTCCGCTTCGCCCGCCGTTTTTCTTAACAACCCCCCGCTCAGTTGCTGCGAACCGTTGCCAGCCAGCGCTGGTAGCGCACCTCCATGAACTCCGCGAAGCGCTCGAGCGTGTCGATGGCCGCGTTGCGCGCCAGCCAGCGCTGGTAGCCGCGCAAGGTCACGCGGGATCGCCCGAACAGCTCGGGCAGCGCTCGGGCGAGTTCTTCGCGCGCCTGCGGTCCGTACGGCAGCCCGAGGACCACGAGCGCGTCCTGCAGCAGGTAACGGAAGCTGGCAGGTGGCGAACTGAACAGAAAGGACGCGTTGGCTGTGGCCATACACGAATCTAGCCCTCGTGCTGGCAATCTGGCGTCGGTCAATGCGCCCAAACTTGCGCCCCCGCTCTTGGGCACACGTACCCGGAGTTTTTAGATACTCATTACCCATAGGGGGCGGCTCACAGGTTTGTCCCATGGTTCAATGCCCGCCGACATGCGACGATCCCTGTGGGCGCTCCTTGCAGCCATGATGATCGGCGTGCTGGCCGTCGCGCCAGCCGCGGCGCAGTCCGCGCCGGGCGTGGGCGCTTGGAACCCCGGCCCAGCCGCCACGGGCGACCGCACCTCGCTCGCCGGCGTCATCGACACGCCCGCCACGGGCGCCTCGCTGCAGACCGGCGCGACGCTCGCCCTCGCCGGCTGGATCGTGGACCTCACCGCCCAGGGCTGGACCGGCGTCGACGACGTCGAGGTCTTCCTCGGCACCATGGACGATGGTGGACGACCCCTCGGCCACGCGCTGTTTCAGCAGAACCGGCCAGACGTCGCCGCCGCGCTGAAGACCCCGTTCTGGGCGCCCGCCGGTTGGAGCCTGAACGTCTCTACCCTTGCGCTGCCAGTCGGTTCCGACACCCTGTCGGTGTACGCCCACTTGCCAGATCGAGGGTGGTGGTATCGCCAGGTGACGGTCACCATGCGAGCGCCAACGCCCGTCCCGGTGCCGCGCGGAACGCCCACTCCACCACCATCCCAGCCGCAACCGGTTCTGCCTGCGCCCGCCGTAGCCGGCAACGACATTTCCTATCCGCAGTGTTCCACTGGCGCCGAGCCCCCGCCGCCGGCCTTCGGCATAGTTGGTGTCGACGGTGGTCGTCCGTTCAGTCCGAATCCGTGCTTGCCACGTCAGTTCGTCTGGGCGCTGTCCTCGACGTCGCCGAACCAGGCCCACGTGGGCCTGTACATGAATACCGCCAATCCTGGTCCAGATGCTTCCACGTACTGGCCGCCCGTGGGTACCAACGCTCCGCGCGCGTGCGACGGTTCCTGGAGCGCCGACTGCGCCTACGACTACGGTTGGTTGGCAGGTCAGGACGCGTTTGCCCGCGCTGTCGGCGTGACTGGCCGGTCGGCCGCGACGCAGTATCCGTGGTGGCTCGACGTGGAGTCTGCCAACAGTTGGTCCCCTGATCTTGACACCAACGCCGCCGACGTGCAGGGCGCGCTGGACTACCTGCACTCGGTCAACGTCGCCTCGGTTGGGGTCTACTCCACGCTGACGGACTGGGAGGCGCTGATCGGTCCAGCCTCGCCCAGCGGCCCGTTCGGTGGCTTGCTCAACTGGCGGCCGGGCGCCAACAACGCGCAGGACGCCCCCGGCTGGTGCGCACGGACCGTCTCCGGCGGGCGTGTCAAGTACGTGCAGTTCCAGAACGGCGGCTTTGACACGGACTACGCGTGCTTCTGAGCGGCTGCCGTTGACCAATTTCGCTTCGTTCACGGTCGGGACGATAGCCAGCGTTAACATGCCATTCACGGTCCGTTCACGCGCGAGACCTTACCCTGCGAGGGCGCCCAGCCCGTACATTCTGGCGCCCCCGAGGAGGATGATCGCTCACATGCGTTTCCCTGCGCGAACCGCTCGCGCTCGCACCGGCCGTGCTCTGACCGCCGCCGTGCTGATGCTCGGCAGTGCGGCGTTCAGCCCGGCTGCCACTCCCATCACCTCCGCCGAGGGGGCCCCAGGCGTGACCATCACCGGTGCTGCGCTGCAACCGGGGCAGATCAAACACGTCTGGTTGATCATTCTGGAGAACAAGTCGTACGACGCATCGTTCACCGGTTTGAACCAGAACAGTTACTTGTGGAAGACGCTGCCCTCCCAGGGGGTCCTGCTGACCAACTACTACGGCACGGGCCACGCCAGCATGGACAACTACATCTCGCTGGTATCAGGCCAGGCACCTTCGGAGGACGTCCAGCAGGACTGCTCCACGAAAAACACGCTGATCAACGCCAACTCCGGCATCGAGTCCGCGGGTGGCTCACTGTCCGCGAATCCCAACTACGGGCAGCTCGACTCCAGAGGTGGCCCCAACGCCCCCCTGGGTGCCAATGGCTGCTCGTACCCGACCAATGTCCCGACGCTTTTCAACCAGTTCAACGCCGCCGGAGTGACCTGGAAAGACTACGCCCAGAGCCTGGGTGGTGAGCAGAACTACGTCCAGGATCCCAATTCGCCGTTCCAGGACACCACCGTGCCCGGACGCGAAGATGCCGCGTGTGGCGGCCCCGGTACCGCGGACAATAACGCGACGACCAACCCTGTGGACCTGAATGCGCCGTCCGGCAACGTGACCAGCTTCACCGGCGTCCAGAACAGCGTCGTCAACGGCACCAATTACATCGATCAATATGTCGCCAAACACAATCCGGTGCCCTGGTTCGAGTCGTTGACCGGCGAAGTCACCCCCACCGGTACGACGCCTGCCCTCAACCAGCCGTCGGATGGTGGGACGAACTGCGACGCCGCCCACGTCGTCAACCTGGCCAATCCCAAAACAGGCCTCGCGGCCGACCTGCTCGCGAACACGGTGCCCGCCTTCAGTTGGATCAGCCCCAACAATTGCAGCGACGCGCACGACGCCGTCTGCAAGGGCAACAACCTCTCGGGTGCCTTCAACGCGGATGGCTCGCCCAATTACGCGACAGACACCGCGTATGCGTACGACCCCGAAACGATTCCGCCGGTCAACTACACCGGCGGCCTGTACGCCGCCGACCTGTTCCTCGAGTACTACATCCCGTTGATCGAGCGGTCGCAGGCATTTCAGGATGGCGGGCTGATCGACGTCACCTTCGACGAAGGCTTTCCGCCGTTCACGTACACGGGCAACAGCTTCAACAACGCCGACAGCTACCCGCCCACCGCCGCCGACAAGCCGAATGCCAGCGCGGCCATCGCCGCCGACGCCGCCGGACAGAACGTCGGTGGTCAGGACACCTCGACCGAGCCGACCGGACCCAACTCGACCCTCGGCACCGATGCCAACGGCAACCAGTTGTACCCTGGGCCGGGCAACAATAGCTTCATCGACCGGCCGCCCGCGTGTACCTCGACCAGTCCGCTCACGCCCGCCAATTGCGTGCCGGGTATCGTCCGCGGCGGCTCCGGAAATTCACCCGGCGCGCGCTCGGACAAAGACGCCACCGGCGATCCAGCGTCGAGCACCATCCAGGACAACGCCATCGTGGCCGACGACACCGGCCGCGAAGTGACCGGCAGCAACATCCCCGACAGTTCCTTCGTGGGCGCCGTCACCGACACCGGACCGCAGTTCCCGACAGAGAGCTCCGGTTCGGCAACCGTCGGTTCGTTTCAGCTTGTCGATCAGAGCGGCAGTCCCGTCAACCCGAGCGGGCCCGTCAGCGGGATCACGCTCAGTGCCGAAGGCGCCCCGGGCGCGCTCCAGCCAGGTCAGACGCCCGACCCACTCTACGACGCTACCGATCCTACCCCGGGTGGGGGCGACACTGGCAGCGTGTTGATCGGTCCGAGCATCGCGCCGGGCACCATCTCGAACGTCAAGTACAACCATTACAGCTGGCTGCGGACCATGGAGGACGTCTTCGACGTCGCCGAAGGCAACGACACGACGCCGCTGTCACCCGGCGCCGGTAGCGTCTCGGGTGGGCTCGACGGCATGGGGCATCTCGGCTATGCCGCCCAGGCCGGCTTGACGGACTTCGGCTCCGACGTCTTCACCCAGGCGGGACCCGACACCGCGATACCCCAGAGCGCACCGAGCGCCAGCAGCGACTCGGTCCTCGTCGGTACGCTCGACCAGGCCGCGCTCACCTCTGAGGGCGACGCCATCCGAGTGGTCACGCCCGACTGGTCGGTGACCGCCGTCGTCAACGGCCCGCAGGTGCCTGGCGAAGGCCTGCCATACCAGCCACCGTCGACGACCTGCACGTGGACCGTCACTCTCAGCAACGCGACCGCGAGCGTGCCGATCGACGTCGCCGCGTTCGACGCCATCGACTTTCGTGGCACCGAGTACCACCCCTCACTGGTGCCGGGACAGCCCGAGCCGCCTGCCACACTCGAACCCGGCGAGACCGCCACCTTCGCGCTGCGCGCCGGCGAGCCCGTCGGTGAAGGCCTGATGCGCTGGGCACCCGTCGGCGCGCACATCCTCGCCACGTGGGACTTCGTGGTCGAAAACGACTAGATTAGACTCCAAATTATGGAACTTGGAATGATCGGGCTCGGGCGAATGGGTGCCAACATGGTCCGACGCCTCATGGCCGGCGGACACCACTGTGTCGTGTTTGATAACAGCGCCGACGCCGTCCAGTCGCTGGTGCGCGACGGCGCCACCGGTGCGAGCTCGCTCGAAGACCTGGTGCAAAAGCTCCAGGCCCCGCGAGCCATCTGGCTGATGGTGCCGGCCGCCGTCGTCGATACGACCCTGGACGGCCTGGTCAAGTTCGTGCACGCCGACGACGTCCTGATCGACGGCGGCAACTCCTACTACATCGACGACATTCGCCGCAGCGGCAAGCTGCAGCCGAGTGGAGTCCACTACCTCGACGTGGGCACCAGCGGTGGCGTTTGGGGGCGCGAGCGGGGCTACTGCCTGATGATTGGCGGTCCGGACGCACCCGTCCAACGCCTCGACCCCCTCTTCAAGACGCTGGCGCCGGGCGAATCCGAAGCCTCGGAGCGGACGCCCGGGCGCAGCGGGCCGCTCTCCACGGCCGAGCAGGGTTACCTGCATTGCGGTCCGAGCGGGGCCGGCCACTTTGTCAAAATGGTCCACAACGCCATCGAATACGGCCTGATGGCCTCCTACGGCGAAGGCCTGAATATTTTGCGCCACGCCGACGTGGGCATCCGTGGCCGCACTATTGACGCCGAGACGACGCCGCTTCGCAATCCCGAGTACTACCAGTACGACTTCAACATTCCCGACGTGGCCGAGGTGTGGCGGCGGGGCAGCGTCGTGGCCTCGTGGCTGCTCGACCTGGTGGCCGCGGCCCTGGCCAAGGACGCCGACCTCGCCCAGTTCGCGGGTCGCGTTTCAGACTCGGGTGAAGGTCGGTGGACAGTCACCGCGGCCATCGACGAGGGCGCGCCGGCACCCGTCCTGAGTACCGCGCTGTTCGAGCGCTTCTCCTCGCGTGGCGAGGATCTGTTCTCGACCAAAGTCCTGTCCGCGATGCGGTTTGAATTCGGCGGACACGTGGAGCGCGCGGCGGGCGGCTAGCTCGCCACGCGCTGTCACCTGGTTAGGGAGCCGCGGTGCGGTTGCCGGTGACCAGTCGGAGCAGGGCGATCAGAATCACGGCGCCGATGACGGCGACGATGATGCTGCCGATGAGCCCGACGCTGCTGCCCGGCATCAGGAAGCTGAAAATCAGGCCGCCGATGAACGCGCCAATAACGCCGACGACGATGTCGCCGATGATGCCGAAGCCGCCGCCGCGCATGAACTGCCCGGCCAGCCAGCCGGCGATGAGTCCCACGACCAACCAGGCAATCAAGCCACCCGGTTCCAATGCCATTGCGTCGTTCCTCCGATGAGAATTTCTTCTGACCTGCTCGGCTGTGCAAGGACCGTGCCTAGCCTGAGCTGTCGCGATCAGCCTACGGGTTCCATTCTTGGAGTGTTGTGTCTGACAGTACGGATGCCGTCAGAGACGTACTCAAAGCCGGCGTCGGCACGCCACCTGCTATGACACCGCCGATGAGCGCCCCCGCCCTCGCCCACATCGGCGCCTCGCTCCGCCGCCGCGAAGACCCAGCCCTCCTCCGCGGCCTTGGCCAGTACGTCGAGGACGTGCGCCTCCCCGGCCTGCTCTCGATGGCCGTCGTCCGCTCCCCCTACCCGCACGCCACCATCAACGCCATCGACCTGGATGCCGCCCGCCGCCTCCCGGGCGTCCTGGCAGCCTTCAGCGCCGCCGACCTGCCCGAAATCCACCATAAGCCCATGGGCGACCCCGCCCCGCCCGGCATGCAAGCCGCCCCGCGCCCCGTCCTGGCCACCGATCGCGTGCGCTACGTCGGCGAGCCCATCGCCGTGGTCGTCGCCAACGACAGCAGCCTCGCCAACGACGCGGCAGACCTGGTGCAGGTCGACTTCACCCCCCTCGACGGTGTCGGCAACGTGCTCGCCGCCACACACCCCAACGCACGCGTTCTGCACGACTGGATCGGCTCCAATGTGGCGGGCGAAGTCGAGCGCAGCTTCGGCGACGTCGAAGCGGCCTTCAACACAGAAACCGTCGTCCGCCTGCGCGTGCGCCTCGGCCGCGTCATCGGCGGCTACATGGAGCCACGCGGCACCGCCGCGTCCGTCGATCCCGACACCGGCAAACTGACCGTCTGGACCTCGACGCAGTGGGTCTTCGGCGTTCGCGACCGCATCGCCTCGATCCTGAACATCGAGCGCGACCAGATCCGCGTCGTCGCCCGCGACGTCGGTGGCGGTTTCGGCGCCAAGGGTCAGATCTACCCCGAGGAGATCCTCGTGCCACTCATGGCCCGCCGCTTCGGCCGTCCGGTGCGCTGGATCGCGGGACGCACCGAGGACACTCAGGCCTCGGGTCAGTCACACGGCGACGTGGCGGACGCCGAATTGGCGGCGAATCCTGACGGCACCCTGCGCGGTCTCCGCGTCGAACTCCGGCACGACGTCGGTGCGTACGGCGGCGCCGGCCTGGGCCAGAGCGACAACATTCTCAGCCATGTGCTGAGCGCGTACCAGTTGCCCGCGCTCGACGCCCACGCGACGGTGATTTACACCAACACCGTCCCGACCGGGTTCATTCGTGGCGGCGGCCGAGAGGTCGGCAATTTCATCATCGAGCGTTTGATGGATCGTCTGGCCCAGGCAGTACACCTGGATCCCGTCGAGGTCCGCCGTCGCAACCTGATCCACCCGGAGCTCATGCCCTACACCACCGGCTATCTGCGCATGGGCAGCCGGCCGGTAACGTATGACGGAGGTGACTATCCGGCGCTGCTGGAGACCGCCGTCGACGCGGTGGGCTACGCCGCCGCCCGTCGCCGCCAGGCAGACGGCGAGCACCTCGGCATCGGTGTCGCCTGCTGCGTGGAGTCGGCCGGCATCCAGCAGGTGGAACCCGCGGTCCTGCGGATTCAACCGGACGGCGAAGTCCGCGTCTTTATCGGCTCGACACCCGGTGGCCAGGGTCACCGCACCGT
>JAFAWJ010000650.1 GCA_019242065.1 Chloroflexota bacterium | reverse complement strand
CGACGGTTGTCGACAGCCAGGCGATCGAAGAAGGTCAGCAACTCGGGTTGAAAGCCCCGAAAGGCGACGGGCGTGTCCAGCAGCATCAACGATAAGCCCCCAGTAGCGTTGTTTAGAACTAATGTTCTACCCAGTCTGACACGCGACCGCGCAATCGTCAACAATTCACCGCACTCGCACGCCGCGAGCAACGGCAGGGTCTCGCCTCGAGGCTCCCCAATGCAATCGAGGCACGGCAACACTTCGTGAAGTGGGTGGCAGGGGCGGCAGGGCTCGAACCCGCGACTTCCGATTTTGGAGATCGGCGCTCTACCAGCTGAGCTACGCCCCTGAGCTATGCGCGTATCGCCTGACTTATACCACTGGTCGCACGTGGCAGCCAGCGGTCAGCGCATCAGCAGTTTTACCGGGTCTCGCGATGCTCGGTGTGCTTGCGGCAGCGCGGGCAGAACTTCTGCAGCGCAATCCGATCCGGATCGTTCCGTTTGTTTTTTTCGGTGTGATACGTGCGCTCGCGACAATCGGCGCACGCCAGGGTGATGAGAACGCGATCTGCCTTCTTGGCCATGATGGATGATTCCTGTTTGCCTCGTGAAGTGAATTACAAAAGTCTCGGTGTTGGAGAGCCCATGGACAGAATCGAACTGTCGACCTCACCCTTACCAAGGGTGTGCTCTACCACTGAGCTACATGGGCCAACGCCGCCAGATTCTAGCAATCACGCGCAAGGCAGGTGGTGGGGGCAGGATTCGAACCTGCGTAGAGCTTCCGCTCAACGGTTTTACAGACCGTCGCCATTAACCACTCGGCCACCCCACCTGGGCGCCCCCGGGGGACGCTGCATTGTAGGCGACGGCGTGCTTGGACGGCACCCTCGCCCGCCCTGGGCCTATACTCGGAACAGCGCCGACGTAGCTCAGGGGCCTAGAGCGTCCGCCTTGTAAGCGGAGGGGCGTGAGTTCGACTCTCACCGTCGGCTCCAGGCCGCAGCCTGAGCCTGTGCCGCGGCTAGGACTCGAGCTCGCTCGACGGCAGGCCGAACAGAGAAGCGTGCACGTACGCCGCCACGTCCTCGCGGGCCTCCACTCCGTCGATGACCATCGCCTCCAGCACCGGCACCATGCCCGGCGCCAGATCGTGGAGATCCTGGATCACCGGGCGATCGTTCCGCGTGGCCTGCGGATCAGTCACGAAGTCCAGCAACGCGTCGGTCAGGCCATCCTCGTCGATCAGCAGCCGAAAGACCGGGGATGCTGGTCGAAGCATCCCCTCGCGCCTGGGACCGGCTGGCTGCGGCATGTGCTGTCTTTAGAGACCGACGGACTCGAGCGCCTCGCGCAAGACGTTATACGACTTGAGCAGGCCGGTCTTCTCGTCTTCGGACAGCGGCGGCGGCACCACCTTCAGGCGACCCTTGCGACCAATCACGCACGGCAGCGACAGGGCAACCTTCTTCATGTCCAGCAGCTCGCCGTCGAGCAGCGTCGAGACCGGCAGCACCTGGTGGGCGTCGTCGCGGATGGCCTTGATCAGCTCCACGATCATCGGCGCCACGGCGTAGAACGTGCCGCCCTTGAGCTTGATGACTTCCGCGCCGCCAAAGCGGGTGCCCTCGATGACTTCGTCGACCATCGCCTTCGAGTAGCCGGGGAACTCCGCCAGCGGGATACCCGCCACCGACGCCCCGCTCAAATATGGATACTGACTATCGCCGTGTTCACCCAGCATGTAGGCGTACACCTGCCGCGGATCGACCTTCAGTCGATCGCCCAGCAGCGAGCGCAGCCGGGTCGAATCCAGCAGCGTGCCCGTGCCGATGACGCGTTCAGACGGGAAGGCGCCATGCACCGCGGCCTGATACGTGAGCACGTCGGCTGGATTGGCGACCATGATGATGAACGCGTTGCCAGCATGCCTGGACAGCGTCGGCAAGACGTTGTCGCGCAGGTTGTCGACGTTCTTCTTCAGCAGGTCGAGCCGCGTCTCGTCAGGCTTGCGCGGGATACCGGCGGTGATGATGACGAAATCCGCGCCGTCGCAGGCTTCATAGCCCGGGCCGCTGAAGGTGACCCGATGCGAGAGGTGGGTGCCGTGCAGCATGTCCAACATCTCGCCCTGGGCGCGATCGGTGACGACGTCGACGACGGCCAGCTCATCGGCAACGCCCTCGAGCACCAGTTGAAACAGCGTGGTCGCACCAACGCGACCCGCTCCGCCGACAACTGCGATTTTCACTACTGAATCTTAGACAGTGACGGGCGATAGTCGCTGCTGCAACGCCTGGTGTTGCTCGCGGATCGTGGAGGGCAGGTGCCTGCCGAACTTCTGCAGGAACGCGTCCTGATCCTCGACCTCGCGCAACCAGTCGTCGCGATTGATGTCAAAGAGCGTCTCGGCATCCGCGGCGGACATGCCCAGGTCGTCGGTGCCGATCGCGCCTGGCGTGGGGACCAGGCCGACGGCCGTTTCGTGGGCGCTGCTGCTGCCGTTGAGCACCTGCTCGCGCACCCAGCGCAGGACGCGCAGGTTCTCGCCAAAGCCTGGCCAGATGTAGCGGCCCTGATCGTCGGTGCGGAACCAGTTGACCTGGAAGACCGCCGGCGGATTGCTGGCCCGACGGCCCATCTCCAGCCAGTGACCCCAGTAGTCGCCCATGTTGTAGCCGCAGAACGGCAGCATGGCCATCGGGTCACGACGGACAACACCCACCGCGCCGGTAGCCGCGGCAGTCGTCTCGGACGCCATGGTGGCGCCGACGAACACGCCGTGATCCCAGTCGAATGCCTTGTAGACCAGTGGGACGGTCCGCGCGCGGCGCCCGCCGAACAGAATGGCGCTGAGCGGCACGCCCTGCGGATCTTCCCAGTGCGGCGAGATAACCGGGTTCTGGCTCGCGGGCGTGGTGAAGCGCGAATTGGGGTGGGCCGCCTTGGTGCCGGTGGTCGGAGTCCACGGGTTGCCCTGCCAGTCGGTCAGGCGGCTCGGCGTGGGGCCGTCCATGCCTTCCCACCAGACGTTGCCATCCTCGGTCATGGCCACATTGGTGAAGATCGAGTTGCTGCCGACGGCGGCCATGGCATTCGGATTGGTCTTGCGATTGGTGCCCGGCGCCACGCCGAAATACCCCGACTCGGGGTTGATCGCCCAGAAGCGGCCGTCAGGACCGATATTGATCCACGCGATGTCTTCGCCAACGGTCCACACGCGCCAGCCTTCGGATTCGAACGGCGACTTGAGCATGGCCAGGTTGGTCTTGCCGCAGGCGCTGGGGAAGGCACCCGCGATGTAGGTGATGTCGCCGTCGGGCGACTCGAGGCCGAGAATGAGCATGTGCTCGGCCAGCCAGCCCTGGTCGCGGCCCATGGTCGAGGCGATGCGCAGCGCGTAGCACTTCTTGCCCAGCAGCGCGTTGCCGCCGTAGCCTGAGCCGACGCTCCAGATGGTGCGTTTTTCGGGAAAGTGGGCAATAAAACGGCGATCTGGTGACAGATCGCCCAGGGAGTGCAGGCCCGGGACCCAATCGTCGGCGCCGGCCTTGATGCGATCCAGCGCCACCTTGCCCATCCGGGTCATGATGCGCATGTTGGCGACGACGTAGGGGCTGTCGGTGATCTCGACGCCGACCTTGGCGTACGGGGAGGCGACCGGGCCCATGATGTAGGGGACGACGTACATCGTCCGCCCGCGCATGGCGTTGTCGAACAGGGGTCGGATGCGCTCCTCGGCGTCGGCTGGACTCATCCAGTTGTTAGTGGGGCCGGCATCCTCGGGGTTTTCCGAGCAGATGAAAGTCAGGTGCTCGGTGCGCGCGACGTCCTGCGGGTTCGATCGATGCAGAAAGCAGTTGGGCAAGGACTGCTGGTTGAGACGGATGAGCGTGCCGTCGGTGACCATCTGGTCGATCAAGCGGTCGTTCTCGGCCTCGGAGCCGTCGCACCAGACAACGTTGTCAGGACGTGTAAATCGCGAGACTTCGTCGACCCAGTCTTCCACAGACGACGGCATTGGCGTCCTATCAACCTCCTCGAATCTGGAGTTCACTTTACCATCGGTACAGGCAGTGCTGGTTGAGCCTTCACCTGAGTTGATAACATCCAGAGGTCCTCAGACGGCCTGAAATACGCCGATCGAGGTTGAGATCCCGTAGCTCAGTGGATAGAGCGCTTCCCTGAACCTGCGGAAATAGAACACAACACGACCCCGTAGCTCAGCGGATAGAGCGCGTCCCTGCGGAGGACGAGGCCAGGCGTTCAAATCGCCTCGGGGTCGCCTTTGAACAAAGGTCCTTTCAGCGGCCCCACCTTTTGCGGCGACTAAGCTTGTTGAAGCTACCGTACGTATCGGTGAGCGCGTGGCAGCTGGGGCACAGCAGTCGCAAGTTCTTGCGCGCGTTGTTTGAGCAATCGCCGGCGACGTGATCGCAGGTGAGGGGAATGTGCTCGTCGATGCGCCGTCGCTTCGCACAGCCGCACTGGTGACACTGTTCTCGTATTTGGCGAACCACCAGCGGTGGATGTACTCAGGGACGCGCCCTCGCCGCCATGTGGCGGATTGAAGTCGCCGGCAAGCCACGCCGCGACCCAGCGCTCCTGGTGTCCTTCGTCTGGCAGGCTCTGCGCAGCAGGCTTGAACCGCAAGCGGCTGCAGGCCCTTCTCTGGCCATCGCCGTCACGACCCATCGGCTCCAGTCAACCCCTCTCCCCCGCACACGATTTTTAGAACATCCGCGCTATGCCCTCCACTCGACTGATGGCATCAACAGGGCGCGACCTCGCGCATACTCAGAACCTACGCATGCTCTTGGTCATGGCAGGCGACCTGCACGAAGAGGTCGGGCGTTCAAGCCGCCCCGGGATCGCCTTCCGCGCCGCCAGCGGTGCGCCAGGACGCGGGGTCGAAGGGTCGCCGTACACCGCGACCTGTCTAGCTGCAATTGGTAGCGGCGCGGCCGGCCTATCCAGCCCGATCTTGGCGATGGTGACCACC
>JAFAWJ010000439.1 GCA_019242065.1 Chloroflexota bacterium | reverse complement strand
GAGGTGATGCCACGAAATGAGTACCCATTTCGGCGTCACCTCCGCGGCAGCGTAAGCAGCCTCGGGGCGTGACGCCATAAGCTTTCACCAAGCGAAGAGGCGACCTTAACGAGATTCGTTAGGGTCGTTTTCTTTTGGCCCGGCGTTTTCTTTGGCAGTCGAAAGGCTGCGGCCTTTCTCCCCAGGGGCTTCGCCCCTGGACCCCTCCGGCGGGCTGGTAGGTCCAGGACTGATAAACAGACTTTGGAGTCCCACGGCACGCGATTAAGCCGGGGGGCGCCGCGGGAAGGAGCGACCGCAGGGAGCGACTGGCGGCGGGGGGCGGCAGCCCCCTGACCGTCGCGTTAGCACCCAGCGGTGCATGCACCGCTGGGCACCAGGGCGCATGCGCCCTGGTGAGGAGTTCGCGCATTGCGCGAACTCCCTCCAATCAATGAACCTGTGATGGCCTCGTAACGAATCGCACGCCCGTCGCAACGCCGACGTAACACGCGATCGAGGAAGATCGTCTGAGCCGACGCCTACCGTCGCTGCCACGCTCTCACCCGCGGCGGAGGACCACTCCTATGATCGCTGAACCCAACTCCTCTGAACCGACCCCAGCCCCAGCCACCACCTCGTTCCTCGACGCCAGCCCGCTGTCCGCCGACGAGCTGTACCAGCTCACCCTGTACAAGTGGCGCTACTCGCTGGAGGCTTACGGTTTCGACCAGGCCGAAGTCCGTCAGCTCATGTTCTTGAAGTGGCTGTACGCCAGCCACCGCCTGCAGGGCTGAGACTCCAGCGAGAGCGTATTTGGCCACCGTCACCTGGCGCTTGTCCTTGCCTCTCCGCGCCGACTACGCTGTGCTCGGGCAGGGAGGAGCGTGGAAGAAGGACGGCTGGCGTATCGCGTCCGCACCGCCGAGGCGAGTGACGCGGCTGCGCTGCGTGAGGCGATCACTACGACGCTGGCGCATCCTGATCAGCAGGGCCGCCGCGAGAGTTACCGTGGCGCCGCCGGCCGGGGCGACATCCTCATCCTCGAACACTTCGACCGCACCCTCCACGACTGGCAGATCGCCGGCTTCATCGAGTGCCACCAGCGTGTCGACGACAGTCTGTCGATCCACGACATCGGCACCACTGGCGACGCGCCGCAGATCGGTGTGGTGCGCTATCTGCTCGACCAGGCCTTCAACTCGTTTCGGCCCGCGGAATCGCAGGTCAAGATTCGGCGCGACGCCAGCGTGTGGCTCGAGATCTTTCGCGGCATCGCCGGGTTTCGTCTCGAGGGCGAGGAGTATCGTCGGCCGCACTACTGGACCATCTGGCGCTGGGACCGCGAGCAGGCGCGCGCCGACGAGCGGGCTGCCCAGCAGCCGCCGGCGCGACAGGCGCAGGCTGGTCCTCGGCCGCCGCGGCCACCCGGCCCTGCGCCGCAACCCCAACCCAGGTCTGCCGGCGGCTCAGCCCCACGTGGCCCACGCCCGGCATCTAGCCAGTCAGGCAACCGACCGAATGGTGGTCGCCCCATGTCTGGCCAGCCACGCCGGCAAACGAGTGGCCCGCCCTCTGGTGCTGTCTCGCCGCCCCCGGGGCCTGCCAAACCCCACTAACTTCGCATTCGTCCTCACCCGCCGAACCCGGCCAGGTGTTTGCTCGCCTTTTTCGACAGGGCGCTCGACGCGCCGACCGCTCCGAAGGCCAGGAGGACATCAACACGACACATGAATGAGCGTATCGACGCGTTCCTCGTCTATCTGGAGGGCGAGCGAAGTCTGTCGCCGAATACGATCTCGGCCTACCGCAACGACCTGTTGCAGTTCGCCGACTATCTGCGCGCTGAGGCGGAGCGCCAGGGCGGGGTCGACTTCGCCGTCAGCACCATCGACCGTGAGCTGATCACCAATTACTTCCTTCACCTGCGCGATCGCGGCTACTCGGCCGCGTCCATCGCGCGCAAGACCGCCGCGCTGCGGTCCTTCTTTCAGTACCTGCGGCGTACGGGCGAAGTCATCACCGATCCCACGCAGGGCATCGGCTCGCCCGAGGTCAAAAAGCCGCTGCCGCGCACCGTCGAGGACAACCAGGTCAACGAGCTGATGACCTTCCTGGCGCTGCGCGAGACGCCTGAGGGCATCCGCGACCACGCGATGCTGCGCCTGCTCAGCGCCACCGGCATGCGCGTCGGCGAGCTGGTCATGGTCAACGTGGACGACATCGACTTTGCCGAGTCGCGCGTGCGCGTCGTCGGTCGCGGCAACCGGGAACGCACGCTGCCGCTGGATCAGGCGACGCTCGACAGCGTGCGCGTATATCTCGAGCAGGCACGGCCGTACCTGACGCGCAACGCGCCCGGCGAGACGGCGCTGGTCGTCAATCAGCGTGGGCTGCGCCTCACCCGTCAGGGCTTCTGGCTGATCATGAAGGGACTGGTCCGCGAAGCCGGCCTGCCGGCGATCATGACCCCGCACATGCTGCGGCACTCGTTCGCCACGCATCAGATCGGCGAGGGCCTGGGCCTGGAAGAGCTGCGCCAGCTGTTGGGCCATGCGAGCATCGCCACGACCCAGATCTATACGCAGCTGGTGGCGCAGACCGAGTCCGAAGACGAAAACGGCGCCCCGCGCGTCGCGGTCACATCGGGGTAGCTGTCAGCCGCCGGCCATCGGCTGTCAGCTGAGCGCTCCACGACCGTTCTGCCTTGACCTCCACTGCGGAGCGAGTTCTCGAGGCCGCCAGGGCCGTCCAGTCGCTGTCCTCGCTTACACCGCGGGTCGCGCTGATCCTGGGCTCTGGCCTCGGCCACCTGGCCGACGAGATCGAGGCACCCACCCGCGTGCCCTTCGGACGCAT
>JAFAWJ010000409.1 GCA_019242065.1 Chloroflexota bacterium | reverse complement strand
GTGGCACCGCGAATCGGGCCGCGCGGTACATCGCCTTCAGCCCGACGTTCATGCCGTGGTCCCACTCCTCCTCGGGAACGTGCACCGCGTCCAGGCGACCCACCCGGTCGAGCGCGAAGGCGTTGTTGACCACGATGTCCAGTCTGCTCCACAACGTCACCGCACGGTCGACCATCGCCCGCACGCCAGCTTCGGTCGAGACATCCAACCGCAGGCTTTCGGCGGTACCACCGGCCGCGCGGATGGTCTCCACGTTCTGCTGTCCACCGTCGGGCACGATGTCGACAATCAGGACGCGCGCACCGTCGTCCGCCAGCTTGCGCGCGGTTGCACCACCAATACCCATGGCTCCGCCGCTGACAATTGCGACGCGATCTGTGAGGCGAGGCATGGCTCAGCTGAACAGGATGCACACCGGTGCACCCACCCGCGTCACGTCACCGGTCGGCGTCAACTGGCCGGTGTGCGGATCGACGTCGAACAGGACGATCGCATCGCTGTCCTGGTTGGCGACATACACGCGTGCTCCAGACGGATGCACCGCAAAATGCCGCGGCGTCTGACCACCGGTCGACACATGCCCACTCGGCGTCAAACGACCGCTGGACGGATCGATCTCGAAGATCGCGAGCGAGTGGTGCCCGCGGTTCGAGACATACACAAACCGGCCCGCCGGATCCACCGCAATTTCGGCGGTGGAGTACGCATCACTCGTGTCGCCATCCGGCAGCGTGGAAACAACCTGGACCTCCTCCAGCCGGCCGGTGGTCGCATCATACGTACACGTGGAGACCGTCATGTCGGCTTCGCCATTGACATACGCGCAGGTGGCGTCGCGGCCGAAGGCCAGGTGCCGCGGCGCCGCTCCGGCGTGGATCTGTCCGAACGGTGGGTCGTTGTGTACCAGCTCGCCCGAGGCGAGGTCCAGCTGGTAGACGACCACCTTGTCGATGCCTTTGTCGGTGAGCAGCACGTGCCGACCGGGTGGATCGAAGGTCACGTGGTGCGCGTGCGGGCCCTGCTGGGTCGGGCCCGGTCCAGAGCCGGTGTGCCGCCGGAAGTGACTCGCCGGTCCAATTCGACCGTCGCCATCCACTGGGAAGACAGTGATGCTCCCGTTCAGGTGATTGGCTACCAGCAAAAATTGGCCGGTCGGATCTGGCGCCAGATGGCACGGCTCACCGCCGCCGGTCGGCTGCCGACTGAGCTGGGTGAGGCCGCCGGTGGACGGGTCGATCGCGTAGGAGACGACGGCGCCGGTGTCGTCGGTCAGACCCTCGCTGGTGGCGAACAAAAACCGGCGCGACGGATCGAATGCCAGAAACGACGGGTCGACGTCGACGATGCCGGAACGGTACGTCAGCCGACCGCTGGCCGGATCGCAACTGAAGACGTGGATGCCCTCCGAGCGACCCGAACGCGTATAGGTGCCCACGAATGCGAGATCAGGCGGCGCGCCCACCGCCGCGCTGGCTGAATCCAGTGGCATATCGCACTCGCCAGGGTAGCGCTCCTGCGCGCGTCAGGTGCGCAGGCCGACCTGGACCCACTGGGCGGTGACGACCAGTCGCTGTGCAAAGCTGCGCTCGATGGGATTGAACTCACCGGTGCAGGTGTACAGGGTGACTTGCGCCTCGGGCGTATCGTCCAGGAACGAGTTATCGTCCTGATCGACAGGGAAGCTGTCGGTAACCACCCAATCGAGGCGATACGCGGGCGTATATACGTAGATCGCGTCGCCACGCTGCAACTGGTCCAGGTGCCGAAACACTTCGCCCGCGTTGATCGTGGCCACGTGGCCGTTGAAGATGCAGTTGCCCGCCTCGCCGGGGTTGTGCGAATCGGCGTGATGGCCGATGTCAAACCAGGGAACGTCATAGAACCCGTCGACGACGCCCACGTCGGTGATGTGCGAGTCGACGCCAATGGTCGGGATGCGCATCCACTCGGCAGCGCCATAGCCGGTACCCGAAGACGAGTCCTGGCCATCAGAGCCGTCCGACTGCGCCATCGTCGGCAGCGGCGCCATCAGGCTGCCAGTAACGGCCAGCAGGCCCAACGTC
>JAFAWJ010001083.1 GCA_019242065.1 Chloroflexota bacterium | reverse complement strand
AGCGCCGCGCTCACGGCGGCGAGCCACTCGGCGACGGACAACGTCTCGGTGCGCACCGCTACGTCGCGGACAACGTGGGTGCGACGCGCCTCGAGTCCTGAGCGATCGGCGTGCTCCAGGGTGTACCGCTGCCCCGCGAGCTCGAGGGTCAGGCCCGTCGTGCGCCGCGGCCCAAGCACGCCGTGGGTGCGTCTGACGCTGGTCTGATGCGGGACGGTGGCTTCGAGGAAGACGGCGAGCTGGTCGAGCAGTGCTTGCTGATCACGCTGGTAGCGCTCCAGGAGCGTGCTGGTGACGCCGAGGGACTCCCAGTCTGCGTCCGGAGGTTGGGGCTCCTGCACCACGGTTGAAAATCATAGCTTTCGCGTCCGTTACCTGATTGACCCTGGAATGTACAGACGTTACATTCATACAGGTGAAACTTATGATCGCGGTGGACGTGATGGTGGAGGGCGAGTGAGCACCGCCCTCGCAACGCTGGCTGTCGCGGCCTTGCCCGCGTTTGTTGCCGCCGTCGTGGAGTGGGTCGAGGCCTTCACCATCGTCCTGGCGGTCGGCAACACCCGCGGCTGGCGCTCACCGCTGTGGGGCGTCTTCGCCGGGCTCCTGAGCCTCGGCGTCATCGTCGTCCTCTTCGGCACGCCGCTCATCGTCTACCAGGACCAGGTCACGCAGACCTTTCATCTCCTGATTGGCATCCTGCTGCTGCTGTTCGGCATGCGCTGGCTGCGCAAGTCCATCCTGCGTTTCGCCGGCATCATCGCCGAGCACGACGAGGACCACATCTACCAGCGCGAGGTCGCCGATCTCCGCGATCAAACCCGCGACGCGACACACCCCCGCTGGGACAATGTCGGGTTCTGGCTGTCGTACAAGGCCGTCCTCGTCGAAGGCCTGGAAGTGGCGTTCATCGTCCTCGCCCTGGGTGCCACGGGAGGATCGGCGCTCCAGGCGGCCATCGCCGGCGCGGTGGCGGCGTTCGTGGTGGTCGTGGCGGCCGGCGCCATGCTGCACAAGCCGCTGTCGTTCGTCCCTGAAAACTTCATGAAGTTCGTCGTCGGCTGCATGCTGACCACCTTCGGGGTGTTCTGGAGCGCCGAAGGCATGCTGGTGGAGTGGCCGGGCGGCGACGCCATGCTGCCGTTGCTCCTGCTCGCCGTCGTGCTCACCAGTCTTGTCGGCGTGCGCGTCCTCCAGGCAATGTCCCCGCGTCATGCCTCCGAAAGCCCGGCGCGATGAAGGAGGCCTGGGAGCAGATCTACGGTCTGCTGGTCGAAGACGGCCAGATCGCGGTTGGCACCCTCGCGGCATTCGTGGCCGCCGGCGCCGTCGCCGCTCTCGGCAGCCGACTGCACAATGACCTGCTCCGCAACTCAGCGGGGTTCGTGCTGCTCATCTTGCTCATGGCATTATTGCTGGTCAACGTGTACACGGCGGGGCGCAAAGCCTACGGCGAGTTGTCCGCCCCCTGGCGGCGGTAGACCTCCTCTTCGAATTCCGTCAGCAGGTTCTGGCAGCGGGCCAGCCAGGCTTCGACTTCGTCGCGCCGCTCCGCCTGGAACCAGTCGCGGTCGCGGACACGATCGAACCAGCGGCGGATCTTGTCGAGGTCCTGGTCGATCTCCTCGGCTTCCTCGAACGTGTAGTTCTGACGGAAGTGCTCGAACTCCACTTCTTTGACGAACTTCGTTTCGCACTCTTCGATGATCTCGGCGTACTCGCGGGCGCGCTGAGCGCGGAAGGCGTCGACGATGCGCGTCTCGTCGGAGGGCTGCAGACGCGGGATGTCCAGGACAAAGGTCTCGCCACCCAGGCCGGGGATACGCGCCGCCACCTGGTCCACGGCATCTCGCAGGCCCGGGAGGTCGGGAAAAATGCACACGCACTGCTGGAGGTACAGGGCGCCCAGCCGCTTCATGTCCCGCCAGACACCCACCCGTTTGCTGGCGGGTTCGGTGGGCACCCGATAAATCAGCAGCCGCCAGCCCACGGCAGCCCCACGTTTAGCTGAACGGGGGGCGCGCTTCACAAGTATGGTGATGGTACAGGAGATGGTGTGACGTGGTAATTGGCCAGGAGTGGCCGGGCGTGCGCGGCAAGCGCGTGATTCTTACTGGTGGAACCAATGGCATCGGCCTGGCGGGGGCGCGTCAGTTGGCGGAGCTCGGGGCGGAGCTCACGATTGTTGGCCGCTCGGCGCAGCGCGCTCGCGAAGCGACCGCCAGCATTGGCCGGCCGGTGGACGTGCTCCTGGCGGATCTGTCCGCGCAGGCCGACGTGCGCCGACTAGCCGAACAGATCCTGGAGCGATATCCACGCGTCGACGTGCTGATCAACAACGCCGGGGCGATGTTTGGCGCCCGCCAGGTCTCCGTGGATGGCATCGAGCTGACCTGGGCCGTCAATCACCTGGCTCCGTTTCTGCTGACCAACCTCTTGCTGACGCGGCTGGAGGCGAGCGCACCGGCCCGCGTGATTACCACTGCGTCCGCCGCGCATTATCGGGCGACCCTTCCGTTCGACGATCTGCAGGCGGAACGGGAGCGCTGGGGGCTCGGGTTTCGGCGCTATGGCGAGACCAAGCTGGCCAACGTGCTGTTCACCCGTGAGCTCGCACGGCGTCTGGCGGGCACACAGGTGACGGCGAACTGTTTTCATCCGGGCTTCGTCCGGACGGGCTTCAACCACGACAACGGTGTGCTGATTGGGCTCGGCATGCAGGTGGCGCATCTGGTGGCGCGCCGGCCTGAAAAGGGCGCCGAGACGCTGGTGTGGCTGGCGGATTCGCCACTCGTGAGCGCAATGAGCGGTGCGTATTTCATGGACCGCCGCGAGCGGACGCCATCCGCGGCGGCGCGCGACGCCCAGGCCGCGAAGCGCCTGTGGCAGGTGAGTGAAGAGGAGGTCTCGAGCGCCGGCAATCCGCTCCCCTGAGACCGGTTTATTCCTGAGCGACTTCCATCCCAGTCCACGGAGGATCTCGCGACAGTATGAACCCGTCTCGCTTCGTCCTTGGCCTCGGCCTCGTGGCCGGCACCCTGCTCACCGGCGCGCCGGCCCACGCGGCGGCGATCGCCCCCAAGGCCTACATCGGTCTGTTCAACGATAACGCGGTCGCCGTCTTCGACACCGGCACCAACGCGGTCACGAAGACCATCCCGATTCCCACCGGCCCGCACGGCCTGGCGGTCACCCCCGATGGTCGCTGGGTGTACGCCAGCAGTGATGGCGACTCGGTGGTCTCCGTCATCGACACCGCAACCGACTCCGTCACCGACACCATTCAGGTGGGCACCACCCCCCACGGGCTGGCCATGACGCCCGACGGAAGCAAAGTGCTGGTCGCCGGCTTCGGGACGGACTCCGTCGAGGCCATCGACACCGGCTCCAACCAGGTCGTCTGGCAGGTATCGGTTCCGCAACCCCACAACATCGCCATCACCCCCGACGGCAAGACCGCCTACGCCGGCGGCCAGGCTGACGGCAACCAGCAGTTGGCGGTCATCGACATTGCCAGCGGCACGGAGACCAGCTCTGTCCCACTTGACCACGCGCCACGCGCCCTGAACGTCAGTCCGGACGGCCAGTACCTGGCGTACACCCTGGCGGGTGTCGACGCGCTGCAGATCCGCGATCTGCCGACGCTGCAGCTCGACACGCAGATTCCGGTAGGCGCTTCGCCGCATCATCCGTTGTTCACCCCCGACGACAAGCTGGGCATGGTCGTCGCTCAGGGTCCAGGCTCCGTTGATCTGTTTGATCCGGCGACGTTCACGCGAACCGGCTCGATCAAGGTTGGCACCATGCCGCACTGGATTGGCATGACCTCGGACGGCAGTTGGGCGTACGTGACCAACGAGAACTCGAACGACCTGTCGGTGGTCAATCTGTCGGACCAGTCGGTGACGGCGACGGTGCCGGTGGGTGATGCGCCGCGCAAGATCGTCGTGCAGCCAGGCCCGGCGACAAACGTGGCCGCGATGGGCAGCATGCCGATGTCGATGCCGACGCCAGCAGCCGGCCAGTCGCAGCCCGCGGCCGCGCCGGCGTCCGCCAGTGCCGTGAATGCCACCGACATCAGCATCGCCAGCTTCGCCTTTGGGCCCAAGTCCCTGACGGTCAAGCCGGGTCAGTCGGTGACGTTCACCAACAACGACTCCGTGGCGCACACGACCACCTCGAGCGCCTGGGACTCGGGCCAGATTGCCCCCGGCGCCAGCTACACGCTGACCGCGCCCAGCACACCCGGCACCTATACGTATCACTGCTCCATCCACCCGTTCATGACCGGGACGCTGATCGTCGAGTAACAACCCGGAAGGTCCTAATCGTGAGAACTCCGGCCGACACGGGGTACAGTCACACTCGGTTGCGCTGTGATCACCTGGACCTTCTCGTTTGATCCCATCATCGCCCAGCTGGGACCCTTCCAGCTGGGCTGGCATGGCATCTTCACCGCCATCGCGGTGGCCGTGGCCATCTGGTTCGCCGGCTATCTCGGCGTACGTATCGGTATCCCGCAGGACACCGTGTACGGCATCGCCGGCTGGGGCGTCGTCGGCGGCATCATCGGTGCGCGGCTGTTCCACATCGCGGACCACCTGGAGTTCTATCTCGCCAATCCGCTCCTGATCCCGATGGTCTGGGAAGGCGGTATCGCCGTGTACGGCGCCTTCATCGGCGGCATCATCGGCGGCGGCATTGCGGCCTGGCGCAGCCAGCTTGACCCCTGGCCGCTGCTGGACATCGCCGCCCCGGCCATGCTGCTCGGTCAGGCGATCGGGCGTCTGGGCTGCCTGAGCAACGGCGACGCGTGGGGTAGCGACGCCACCGGCTGCCAGTTCTGCCTGGCAATTCGCTACACCAATCCGAATGATCTGCTCCCGGCCGACCTCAAAGGTGTGCCGACCTACGCCTACCCGCTGTACGAGATCGTGGCCGAGGTGGTCCTGCTGGGCATTCTGTGGCTGCTGCGGGACTGGCTCAAGGTCCGCCCCGGCCTGACGTTTCTGATCAGCGCCGTGGGTTACGCGATCATACGCTTTGGTCTGACCTACTACCGTCAGGAGACCGTCATCATCTGGGGTCTCCAGGAGGCCCAGGTCATCGCGCTGGTAACCGGGCTGCTCGCCGCCGTCCTGATCGTCTGGCGATTCTCCATTGCACGGTGGCGCTTCGCGACCTGAGGGAATAACAATGGCCAGCGATGAAAATGCTGGTTCTGACCCCTTTTCAGCGTGATCCCGATCGGCTGGCCAAAATCGCGGACGAGCACGGCATCGAGTTCATCGTCCCTGAACAGGGTGCGGCGACGGCGCCGCTGCTCGCCGAGGTCGAGGCGGTGTACGGCATGCTAGCCGGCGACGATTTCGCCAACGCCAAGAAGCTGCGCTGGGTTCAGTCGCCGAGCGCCGGCGTCGAGTGGATGTGGCGCGTGCCCGGCTTGCAGGACAGTGACGTGATCGTCACCAATATGCGCGGTGCGCACGCGGCGACGATCGCCGAGCACACCTTTGCGTTTCTGCTGACCCACACCCGGGCGCTGCGCGGGTACGAGCAGAACCAGCACGACCACAAGTGGGGACGTGGCGATCTCGTCATGAGCGGCCTCAAAGGCCACACCATGGGCATCATCGGCTTTGGCAACATCGGCCGCGCCATCGCCCGCCGCGCCACCGGTTTCGAAATGCGCGTCCTGGCCGTTGACGCCGAGCCCGGCCCGCCCGGCGAAGGTGTCGAACAGGTCTGGCCCCTGGACCGGTTGAACGATTTGTGCCGCGAGGCGGACGTGCTGGTAATCTCGGCGCCGATGACGCCCACCAGCCGCAACATGGTCAAGGCCGAGCAGATCCGCCTCCTCAAACGCGGCTCCTACGTCATGCAGATGTCGCGCGGGGCGATCGTCAACGAGGCCGCCCTGGTCGACGCGCTCGAAGAGGGGCACCTGGGCGGCGCGGGCCTGGACGTGACCGAAACCGAGCCGCTGCCGGTGGGCGACCCACTCTGGACCGCACCCAATTTGATCGTCACACCCCACAGCTCGGCAACTTCCCAACTGACGACGGACCTGGTGTGGTCGATCCTCTCAGAGAACGTCGGCCGCTTCGTGCGCGGCGAGTCACTCATGAATCTGGTTGACAAGAAACGGGGTTGGTAGCTGATGCCATACGACTTGCTTATCAAGGGTGGCCACGTCCTCGATCCTGGCCAGGGACTCGACAGTCAATTGGATATCGGTGTCACCGACGGCAAGATTGCCGCCGTCCAGGCCGACATCCCCGCCGCCGAGGCGCGCAAGGTCATCCAGGTCAAGGGCGATAGTCGCTACGTGGTCCCCGGCCTGCTCGACATCCACACCCACGTCGGCTACGGCGCCACAACGGCGGGCGTGGGCATGGGCTGCGTGGACCCGGATATCGGCGGCGTCCACTCTGGGGTGGTCACCGTCCTCGACGCGGGCTCGGTAGGCATTGCCAACGTCGGCGTGTTCGGGACGCACCTGATCCCGAACGCGAAGACGCGGGTGATCTGCTTCGTCAACGTCGGTACCTTCGCCCATACCACGCCTGCCGCGGCCGACGTCATGACCATGGACGACATCGACCGCAAGACCATCGCCAGCTGCATCCAGGCCAACCCCGGCATGATCAGCGGCTTCAAGCTGCGCCTGGTCGGGCCCGTGGTTCAGGAGCGCGGCGAGGACGTGGTCAAGCTCGCCAAAGAGATTGCCGTCGAGCACAGCTTGCCGCTGATGGTGCACATCGGCGACGGGCGACATCCCGACCGGACCCGCGCCGGCGACCTGACGCGCTTTTTGCTCAAGACGCTGACCGCCGGCGATATCCTCACCCACCTGTGTACGCCGAATCCGGGGGGTGTGATGAACGCGCGCGAGGCGGCGCAGTCCGTGGTACCTGAAGTGGAAGAAGCGCGCGCCAATGGTGTGGTCATCGATTCGGCGCTCGGCCGCGGCAATTTTGGCATCGAAGTCGCCCGCCGCCAGGCGGAGCTCGGCATACGGCCGGACACGACCAGCAGCGACCTGACCGGCGGCGGTCGGCGCCTGGGCGTGGGTCTGCTGGACAGCATGGCCAAGTTCATGTCGGTCGGCTACGGCCTGTCGGACGTGGTCCGCATGACCACCGTCAACGCGGCGAAGGGCATTGGCATGACTGACAGCGCGGGTGCCATCGCCGTGGGTCGCGAAGCCGACCTGTCGGTCTTCGACGTCGTCGAAGGCAAGTGGAAGTTCACCGACACGCTCAATCAGCCGTTCACCGGTGACAAGGCGCTGGTTCCGGTCCAGACGCTGCGGGCAGGTGAGCTGTATTCCCCCGATTGGGGCCCGTATCCGTGGGGTTGGTTGCCTGCAGAAGCCTGAGCGACGCCGCCGGAGCCGCGGTGCATGAACGCCTGACATGGAGCTCCGTCAACTTCAGTATTTGCGCAATATTGCCCGGGTGGGTGGCTTCCGGCGTGCCGCCGACGAGCTCTACATGTCCCAGGCCACCCTCTCCGAGCAGATCAAACTCCTCGAGCGAGAACTGGGCGTGCGCCTGTTCGAGCGTGGCGGCCGCAACCTCACACTGACAGAGGCCGGCAAGACGTTCCTGGCTCGGGCCGAGCGCATCCTGGAAGAAGTCAAGGCCGCCCAGGAAGAGATGCAGGAGTTCGCCAACCTGGATCGCGGTCAGCTGATCGTCGGCACTATGACTGGCAACGGCCCGTTCTGGCTGCCAGGGTTTCTGGCGGCCTTCATGCGCCAGCACCCGCACCTCGAGTTAACACTCGTCGAGCGCGTGAGCGGGATGTTGATCAAGATGCTGGAAGCCGGCGAGATCCACGTCGCCTGCATCCTGGTACCCACCGACGAACCGGACATCCCTCAGGACATCTCGACGCGGCAGGTGTACTGTCGCGAACTGGTGGCGGTCGTCGCGCCCCACCACCGCTTTGCTGCCCGACCGAGCCTCACCCTCGACGACATCGCCGGTGAGCGGCTCATCCTCACCTCACCCGACGAGGCGCCGCGGCGCGTGGTCGATCGCGCGTTTCAGGCGCGCGGTCTGCAGCCACAGGTCAGCTTCGAGGCCGACGATCCCATGACGCTCATTGGCCTGGCCGCCGAAGGCATCGCCATCGGCATCACCGGTCAGAATATCGTGCGGGCCAACGGCGACCGGGTGGTCGCGGTCCCGATCGACGGCGTCCAGATGCGGTACTCCATGGCGCTGGCCTGGTCCGAACGTGGTCCGCACACGCGCGCCATGTCGACATTTCTTGACTTCGCTTCGGTGTGGCTCACCGAGTGGGGCGCGCGCAGCCAGGCGCAGCCACTGGTTTCGGCGCAAGCGATCATTTGATCGGAAGCTGCTTTCTTTGTCTGTTCGGGGGATGTGAATGCATGTTCGAAACTGACCGTAGTCCCAGTGTCCGCGCGCTGCCGGCTCTCAGCCGGCGCTCGGCGCTGGCTTTGCTCATGTCGGCCACCGGCGCCAGCCTGTTGGCCGCGTGCGGGCCATCCGCCGCCCCACCGGCGCCGCCCGCGGCTACTACGCCACCTCAGGCGCCTGCAGGCGCCGCAACCACGGCCGCCGCTCCAACCACCGCGGCCGCCGCGCCGACGGCGGCTGCACCAGCCGCCACCACCGTCGCCGCCACACCCGTGGGCGCGACCAGCTCGGCGCCCGCTCCGACTGCTACCCCGAATCCGCAGGTCAAGACCGGCGGCACGGTCCGCTGGGGACAGGTGGGGGACCTGGTCACCATCGACGCGATTCTCTGGTCGCCCGTCTCCAACAACACCCTGGGTCAGGTCAACGAAATGTTGATCGACTACGACGACGACCTGTCGATCATGCCCCGACTCGCCGAAAGCTGGGAGCAGAGCACCGACAACACCCAGATCAAGCTCAACCTGCGCCAGGGCGTCCAGTTTCACACCGGCCGCGAGTTCACCAGCGACGACGTCGAATACAACCTCCTGCGCGCGCGCGACCCGAAGAACCCCTATGCGGCGGTCGTCGCCGTCGGCAGCGCGTGGTGGACCAGCTGGGAGAAGCCCGACAAGTACACCATCATTCTCAAGTCAGACCAACCTCGGCCCGGCGTCTTCGATTTCCTGCAGTACCTGCGCATCCTCGACAAGGACACGATGGAAGGTCCGGATGCGACGACAAAGGTCGTCGGGACCGGCGCCTTCAAGTTCGTCGAATGGGCGCCGGGTGACCATTTCACCATCGTCAAGAATCCCAATTATTGGGAAAGTGGCCATCCCTATGTCGACGGCGTCAACGTGTCGATCTTCCGCGATACGCAGGCCATGGTGGTCGCGTACGAATCGGGCGCGCTCGACGTGGCCGACCTGGTCGCCATTCCGGACGCCGATCGCCTGCGCAGTGACGGCAAGTCCAAGCTGTACCAGACGCACGATCTCGGTCAGTTTTTCTACGCAACAGTCAACTGTGGCATGCCGCCGATGGACAACAAATTGTTCCGCCAGGGCATCAACTACGCTATCGACCGTCAGCGCTTCACGGATTCGATCATGAAGGGCTTCACCGGCGAGCCGCGCGCGCTGCCCTGGGCGAAGTCCTCGCCCGCCTTCGACGCCGAGAAGAACAAGGCCTACGCCTACGACCTCGACAAAGCGAAGTCGCTGATCGCCCAGTCAGGCGTCACCAATGCGACCTTCGACATCGCCTGGGCGCAGGCGGGCTATGCCTCGGAGTACCAGCAGCTCGCGACCATCATCCAGGGCGACCTGGCCAGTATCGGCGTCACGACCAATCTCAAACCCACGGACGCGGCGGCCTTTACGCAGCAAGGGCTCGGCCAGCACCCGCCATACAACGGCATGCGCCTAAGCGCGGGTGCGTTCTGTCAGCTGCGCGAGGCAGGCTCCGAGTTCGCGCTGAGCCGCACCTTCGGCTACGCCAACAATGGCGCGGGTTTTTACGACGATCAGTGGACGCAGTTGGCCGCGGGCGTGGCCACCGAGCCGGATCCCGCCAAACGCAAGCAGATGTACGACCAGATCAACGACTACCTGCTCGATCAGAGCTTCGTGATGACCATCACCCCGTACCCCGACATCGACGCGCTGCAGCCGAATGTCATGGACCTGAAATACTTTTTGAGCACCGCGACCAACGATCGCAACATGTGGTTGGCGTAGGAGGACCGACGCAGTGAACCCTCGCATCCGAGCTGTGGAAGCCTATTTGAAAGCGCTGCGGACCGGCGAAGCGTCCGCAACCGCCACCGCGGCGCGCCATCTCGCCCCCAACGTCACGCTCCACACGGTGGGCGCGCATATGTGGGGCAACGGTCCCGAGGACTTCGTCGGCTATGACCAGGTGGTGCCGATGATCACCGGCATCGGTGTCATCACCGGCGTGTACCGTGGGGCGCCCTGGTCGAATCCTTCGGTGAACGACGCCGATGGCACCATCGAGGTCTCGGCGGAGCCGGGCGGCCTGATCGCCTCGAGCACACTGAAGTTCTGGTTCGACGACCAGGACCGCATCGTTCGCGTCGAGCAGGTCAACAAGGGCGGCGCGGGCG
>JAFAWJ010000043.1 GCA_019242065.1 Chloroflexota bacterium | reverse complement strand
GAGCAGACGGTGGTGATGTTGTGCACGGTCACTCCCGACCTGTACATCAATTACTTCAGAGATCTGGCGGCACTGACGCCAGGACCGACCGGGCTCGATCCCGAAGAAGTGGCCGCGGTGATGGCGCGCTACGCTACCGAGGTGGTTCGCCCCTCACGCGAAAATACTTAGAACGTACTTCGAGCAACTCGAGGCGCATACGTCCCACGTGCGAAGGTGCGTACACCGCGGCTGTTCTCCAGCTGGTTGTCACGGTCACGCAGGCGAGTGTCAATGCGACAATGGCGCAGTACCTCGCCGGTGTGACCACACCCGAGGTGGTGTGCTGCTACGTCTACGACGCGAACAACAACCTGGTTCCCATCGACTATGCCACGCTGCCGGGGATCGCGCCGCCGGTGCCGGACAACGACTGCTTGCTGGCGACGATTGAAGCCCTTTGGCCCTCGGCCCGCCGTGCCGTCGATCCACTCGATCCTGCAGCGCGCGAGTTCCCTGGGCAGCCTGCAGCACGTCGCCGACATGTCGACAGACAGTCAGAGTTTCCCATGTGCGAGCGGCGCCAGCAGAGCGGCCTTGTTTTCAACGCACTCCAGCGCACAGGCCACAGCCGCTTCGCTCGTCATGGCCTGACCCTCGGTCCAGGCCGACTCGAACTCGGTGGCACTCAGCTTCGCCTGGACACGCGCCAGGTCGGTTGCATAGATCGCACGGTCAGGCCCATATCGGACGGTACCGCTGGACTTCCATTGCGCGTCTGCCGCGCCGAACAGCAGCGCCGCCTGACCTGGGAGTCCGTCGGCATCGGCGACGCACGCAATCCAGTCGAGGCAGTCCGCGAGCGCATTGCCGCCCAACTGCTCTGTCTGCATGACGCCGAGAGCCTGGGAGAAAATTTGCTTGGCACTCGTGCTGTCGCCCTCCAGAAACAACGTGCGTCCGAGGTGACACAGACCGCGCGCCTCGAAGTATCCGCCTGTCGAGACATCCACGTGGACGGGAATGAGACTCTTCCGGAAGTACTCCTCGGCCCGGACAAAGTCGCCTTGTGAGCGAGCCACGATGCCGAGGTCCCGCAGTGGAGAGGTGGTGAAGGCGATCGCCCCCGGCATGTCCTTACAGCGTTCCAGGGCACGAAGGCTCTCCTCCAGGTGTTCGACGGCCAGCGCCGGGTCGCCGAGAATCCAGTCGAGCATGCCCAACAACGTGAGTGACAGGCCAAGCGGAAAGTCGCTCGACAGGCTCCGCCAGATCGACACGCTCTCCTGCGTGCTCGCAAGCGCCTGCGCGTAATCGCCCTGTTGCAAAGCCAAGCAAGCGAGACAGTACACGAGCTTGCCACGTTGCTCGAGAATCTGCGCGTCCCCAGTGCTCATGACCGCACGCCGTCGGCGACCAGCCGAAGCGCGGGTGGTTCGATCGGCCATCTGCAGGAGTTCGCGCACCCACCGTAGCCCCTCGCCGTCGAGACCACGCTGTCTCCAGTACAGGTACAGCCGAGCAGTGAGCCGCACACCTGCCGCGACGTCGTCAGACTCCAGCACCCAGGCCAGCACCGCGCGCAGGTTGTCATACTCGAGGTCGACACGTGTGTAGGTGTCGATCTCACGCTGAGCCGGCGGCGGTTCCGCAACGTCAGGAAGAAGATGTTCCACCCAGGACACGAAATATTCGGCGTGTCGACGGCGCAGCGTTTGGAGCTCCGAGCCCAGACGCGCGGCGAGCTTGTGCCGTGAGTAGTCACGCACCGTTTCGAGCATCCAGTACCGCTCGCTGCCGTCGGGTTTCTCTTCAGCTACCACCAGCGACTTCCGCGTGAGGTCCGTCAGCAGGGCGAGCACGTCCTCGCTGTCCAACCCACTATCCGCACACACGGCCTCGCAGGCCTCGAGCGTCCAGCCACCCGAAAACACCGAGAGTCGTTCGAAGAGCAGGCGGTCGGGCGTCGCCAGCAGGTCGTAGCTCCAGTCGAGGGTTGCCGAGAGCGTCTGCTGGCGCGCGAGTGCCGCGCGGCTGCCGCCGGTGAGCAACCGAAAGCGCTGGTCGAGCCGCAACGCCAACTGATCGAGGCTCAGCGCGCCGACACGTGCGGCCGCAAGCTCGAGCGCCAGGGGAATGCCGTCGAGCCGACGACAGATGTGGACCACGGCCGACAGGTTGCGCGCGGTGAGCTCGAACCGCGGCTGGACAGCGGCCGCTCGCTGGACGAACAGTTCGACCGCGGCAACGCGCATCAGTTGCGCGGGCGGCTCCCGCGGCTCGGCGTCGGGAACCTCCAGAGAGGGCACACGCCATGTCACCTCGCCGCTGATGCCGATTGGCTCGCGACTGGTCGCCAGCACATGCACATTGGGACAGACGCTCAGCAGGCTTCCGACCAGCTGCGCACACTCGTCCAACATATGTTCGCAGTTGTCAAGGACCAGCAGCAGGTGACGCTGACGCAGCGTATTTTTCAGCGCACCATCCAGCGGCTCGTCGGCGGTTTCGCGAACGTTCAGGACGCCTGCGACCAGCTGCGCCACAAGTGCGGGGTCGGCGACAGCCCCCAGTTCGACAAGCCAAGCCCCGTCCTCGTACATATCGACAACGCTTCGCGCGACTTCCAGCGCGAGCCGCGTCTTGCCACACCCGCCAACGCCCGTGAGCGTCACCAGGCGCGCGTCGGTCAACCTCTGCGTCACTTCCTGGACTGCGCTCTCGCGCCCAATCAGGTTCGTCATCGGCAGGGGCAGGTTGTTGGGAGATCGCGAGGGGACGACGCGGGCGTCAGCCCGAGTCTGGAGCGGCTCGAACGCGGCGGCGTCCTGCGGCCGAGCGGCTCGCAACAATCCGTCGTAGTCTGCCGAAGAGAGGCTGAGCGCGGCTCCGAGCTGGCCAAGCGTGTGCGCGTACGGAGCTCGACGCGCGCCGCGCTCGAGATCCGCGATCCCCCGACGGCTCAATCCGGCGCGCGCCGCCAATTGTTCCTGGGTGAGGCCCGATTGCATCCGGTAGTGACGAAGAAGCGATCCAAATGAAGGTGGTTCCACGTGCGCCCGCAACCGGCCAGGCCGGTTCTCGCCCATGGTACTCAGATTTGCTGCCCGACTGTGTTCCTACTGCGTACACAACTGCCTGCAACGCGCATGGTCGGCCACGTCGATACGTGCCGACTCAAACATACGTTCACGTCAGCTACTGGCGGCGGCGCGAATCTCCTCGGCAAGCTCGCTCAGCAGGTGTTTTTCGCCAGACGACAGACTCGCATTGGCAACCAGGTCACGGATGGCGACGACCCACTCTCGCAGCTTGGGATGGAAGGCCGCCGTGTGCCCGCGGACCTCTGCCCGCGTGCGTCTGAAGTCCCATTGCTCCTCGATCGCCCGGCGCGCCAGAGCGGCGCGTTCGCTCGGTTGCGCACCCAACAACTCCTCCGCGACCGACACGGGCAGACGCTGACGAAGCACGAGACCGCGCAGGACGCCGTCTTCATACACGCGCAGTCGCCGAGACACAAAGGGCTGCGATCGGCCGATAGCAGCGGCGACCCGGCGCGTGCTCCACTGGCGATCGCGCACCAGCTTCGCCAGACCCTCGGATTCTTCTCTGGGCGACAAGTCCTGCCGCTGCAGGTTTTCGACCAGTGTCAACAGGTAAGCGTCGTCGTCCGACTCAGGTCGCACGATCACCTGGAGCATGTGCCAGTCTTCACCCGGATAGCGTTCCGCCAGCAATTGCAGCGCCGCGAGCCGCCGATGACCGGCAATCAGCTGATACCGACCGCGCCGTGGCCCGATCTCACGCACGACCAGCGGCTGGAGCAGACCGTACGCATGGATGGACGCGGCCAACTCGTCAACTCCGCGGAGACGACGGCGCGGGTTGCTGTCAGGGTCGACGACAATCGCATCGATTCCGATACGCGCAGCTTTCCCGCGCACACTTGCCGTCGCGGCTGGCCCGAATTCGGCCGGTGCGGGACCCTGACGTGCTCTGGTGACCATCCTGGTTGCCTCCTTAACATTCCCCTGGAACAACGCCGACATACACAGGCCTTGGCGAGGACATCGCCGAGCTTTGCGGGCGACCCGTGTTGATCGGTCAGTCTAATTGCAACACGGTAGTGCAGGTCCGCCCAGAGCGCAACGACGATCGGGCGACTGCTAATTCGCGACCGAAATCGCGATGCGTCCGACTCTCGGGCTGGTGCGGTCGCGTGGCGCCAGCAGTCCCTGACTTGACAGCGTTCGACCCGGCTTCAGATGCGTCGTCGACGTGCTGTGCGATGACCGGCAGTGACCACTCAACGACCGTGTCGAGCGCGATCCGGATCACGGCGCGACTCCGAGCATCCAGCTCGTTCGGCTCCATTGACTCCTCGAGGGGCTGTCCCCAGGTCGCGAACAACACGGCATCGACTGCTCCCACAGTCTGAGAAGGGTCGCGACCGTTCGGCTGACGTTCCACGGCTACTTTCACCTTGTGTACGCTGTGGCGCCGGCGTGGTCGGCGGCCAGCGTCGCCGCCACAAGGTCGGCGATCGCCGGGTCGTCGATGACCACCCCGAGTTCACGGTTGCGGCTCATCGACGTCTGGGTAAAGTTCTGGGAGCCCACCAGCACGGCGGCCTGGTCAGTACCGGCGTCCACGTCGATGACCTTGGCGTGAATGTAGATCGGCTTTTCACCGGAGTAGGTGGCCACCGAAACACCCGCCGCGCTCAGCGTGTTGAAGGCCGAAGCCCACTCCTTCTGGTAGGTCATCGTGAGCGTCACCGCCACCCCACGCTGCTCGTCGCGGACCAGCGCTTGCACGATCGCCGGGTCGCTCAACTCTTCGTTCTCAACGGCGACCGTTGACTGGGCTGACTCAATGAACGCCACCAGCTGATCCTGCGACCCGGGACTCCACACTAGCGACCCGCCGGCGGGCGCCGCGACAGCCACATCGTCGAAGTCCGCCTCGAAGACCTGCTCGACGGCAGCGACATCCGCCACCACGTTGTCGACGACCGCGAAGTCGCGTGTGTTCGGGTAGTACCGACTGGTCAGATTACCCGTCATGATCACCGCGATCTGTTGATCGACGACCATCGCCTTTTCGTGGCTGGCCAAGAAGTATGACGGCGCCCAGGGCACGGCGATGCCGTGGGCTGAAAGCTCCTGGTAGGCGGCGGTGTTGGACTTGCGTTCCTCTTTGCTGTACAGCACCACGCGCACCG
>JAFAWJ010001140.1 GCA_019242065.1 Chloroflexota bacterium | reverse complement strand
CCGACCCGCCACATTGTCAGCGCGTCCCGCACCGGCCGTCAACGCCGTCCTCGCGGTGATGCACTCGACGTTGTTCCGTCGTGGTCTGTCGCCCGGCCCAGCGGAAGCCTGCATTCGGCAGGTTCGGTGAAGGCTTCGCCGGCGCTGGTCAGGAGGACGGAACCGTCCTGGTCAGTACCGCGGAGCCTCGGCTTTCGAAGGGCAGCGATCAGCAGTCTCGGTCATGGCTACCCCAGCACCGTTGCACCCGGACCCCATTCCACTACGATGGAGGACTGACTCCAGCCTGCCTGTGATTGGAATGCATGACTGATAAAATCCGTCTCGGATTCGTGGGCGCCAATGTCCACGCGCAATGGGCTTCACAGTCGCACTATCCCGCGCTCCTCGCCAGCCCCGACGTGGAGCTCACCGCGGTGTGCACGACACGTCAAGAAAGCGCTGAAGAGGCACGCGAAGCGCTGGGAGCCCGCCTCGCCTTCTCCGACTGGCGGGAAATGGTGCTCTCGCCAGACATCGACGCGGTTGCTGTCGTCGTGCGCGTGCCGGAGCACTATGGTCCCACGCGCGCGGCGCTCGAGGCTGGCAAGCACGTGTACACGGAGTGGCCCCTCGGCCGCACGACTGCCGAGGCGGAGGACCTTGCGGGCCTGGCGCGGGCGGCTGGTGTACAGACCGTCGTCGGACTGCAATCGCGTGTCAGTCCAACGCTCATGCAGGTGAAGGCGCTACTGGAGAGCGGGTACCTCGGCGAGGTGCTGTCGGTCCACGTCGGCGGCTTCCGCGTTGGATACTCGCGGCTGCCGCTCTCGCGCACCTGGCAGGCCGACGCGAGCAACGGCGCGAACACACTCACCATCGCATTTGGCCACGTCGTCGACGCGCTGCGCTTCGTCGCCGGAGACTTCGCCCGCGTGCGGAGTCTGGTCACGACGCAAAGCCCACACTGGTATGCCACTGACACACAACAAACCGTGGAGGCCACCTCACCAGATAACGTGCTGATCAGCGGTTCGCTGGTGAGTGGTGCGGTCGCGTCAGTCCACGTGGGTGCCGTACCGTGGGCCGGCAGCGGATTTCGCATGCAAGTGTTCGGACGCGAGGGCACGCTGGACGTCACCGGCAGCGTCTCCTCTCAGCGCGGCGAGACGCTGCAGTTGCGCGCGGCGCGCGGGACCCATCAACTGGTCGACATGGAGCTGGAGGATCGTTTCTCCTTCGTTCCGCGGGACTTTCCGTGCGGCGATCCGTTCAACGTCGGGCAGATGTACAGCTTGTTCGCCGAAAGCATTCGGGGTGGCCGCAGCGTCGCGCCCACCTTCGAGACGGCAGTCGGCTTGCATCGGTTCCTCGACGCGGTGCGGCAATCGTCCGACGCAGGCCAGGAAGTGCGGCTTGTCTGATCCCGGACGTCATTCGCTCGAGCAGTCCGACCGAGAGAGATGCGCTTTCCTGCCGTCAACGTCGAGTGTCCCGTTACATATCTCGATTCATTGATCGATAGTGGGTCAGTCTCGAGCATTGAGCAATTGAGCTCGAGCCGGCTTTCGGATCCCGTGCTGAAATTACGGCTTCAGCGACGATACGTACCATGAGGAGGTTGTACGGCAGATGTGCGCACTGGGAGGAAGTGGAACACCAAGGTGCGTTCCGGACGCGCGGCCAGCCAGTCCTCGCGTGAAGCAGGCCAGCTAGGGGCCAGCGTGAGTCTGAACCCCGACCGCTCGCGTGCACGGACGCGGCTGCTGCAGGACAGCCAGCCCGAGCCGCTGCCCGCCGGGTGGCCGCGGCACGGGGCAGTTGCGCGAACCGACCAGCGATCGAACCAGTCAGGTGTCTGCGCTGATGACGTTCACGCCAGACGCACTCCGAAGGTTGCGCCGCTGGGGACGAAGTGGTCGATGACGTGGCGCATATCGGCCATATCAGCGGCCTTGTCCGTGAGCACAAGGCTTGGCGCTTGAGTCGTCACCAATCCGGCACGGAGAATCACCAGGTTCTCCGTGCCGCTGTTCTCGAACGAGTAGGTGACGCCCTTCGGCAGCAGGATGCCTTCAAGCGCACCAACTTTCGTGAGCTCGCCATATTCGTCTTTGAAGGTGGCTTCGCCGGCCAGGACGAAAAACATGTGGTCTTCAAATGGATGTTTGTGCTGGACCAGCTCCCCATTCCAGCCAGGAGCGTGCACCTTGAGATGGATTTTCATCTGGCTCGCCTGAGCCAGGAGAGTCATCGTCTGTCCCTCCGCCAGCAACGGGGTCCCGCGTAAGGTGAACGTGCTGGCTTTGTCCGTTACCGGTGCCGCATCGGCAAGAATTGTCGACATTCAGTCCTCCTATTCACCCTGTCCAGCAACGCTTGACCGAGTTCAAGAGCCATCTTGAATCCTGAACGGAGCGACGAACCTGCGTCTCGAGCGCATCGCTCAGGGTTGCGGATCCTTCGGTCGTTCCTGCCTCCGTATGACGCCAGAGTCTGTCATCGGTCGCCCAATGCCGCCAGCTCGCGTTTGGCCGCGTCCTCGACAACCGTCCCGTTGAAGAACTCTGGATTCATCCGCCCATGGAGTGCAACGGTGTTGGTGAAGGTCAGCTCACGGAAGCTGTGCTCGTCGATCAGCTCATGCTCGACCAGCTCCCAGGCTTCTTCCAGTACTTCGGTCATTTGCGTCACGTCGAAGTGCGAAATATCAGAGCTGAAGATTGCCTGGAAATGGGTTCCCATCGAGGATCGGTCATCAAACGCCCAACGAGTGGTCGGGTCATCGGATTCGCAGCCGAAATAGAAGCGACTGCTGAACAGGTCGCGAATCTGCTCCGGGCGGATGATGTGCGCGGCGGCGAATTCGTCCCAGTCTGCTGCCCGCGCAATCAGATCCCCCGCCGTCATACCGGGTTGATTGGGCCAGAGGTTGTTGTCGTCAAAGATGCGGCTCACCCGGTCGTTGAACTGCGCATCAGTCGCATACTCATCGAACAGCTGACGCAACTGACGGGGGTCCAGATTGTGCGGATGCAGGTCGCGCTCGAGACCGGCACGACCGAATTTGCCGAAGATCAGCATCAGGTCGATGCACAGGTTCACTGCCCAGGCCACACCTGCTTCGAGAAACGCGAAATTCAACGTGGGAAAGCGGTGTGTAACGCCACCCATCAACAGGCCCTTGAGCGCCATCTGGTGCGCCTGTGCGAAATGGCCCACGCGGCTGTACACCACGCTAGTGGGCGAACTGCGCGTGGTGGTGTCGCCGAGGGTGCCGCTATGGGAGGTGTACGCCAGGCCCAGCTCCACCAGTTTCGCCCAGAAGGGATCGTAATCGTAGCCGCTGTCGAGTCCAAGCGTGTCGTAGTAGTGGCGGCGGCGCGCGGGATCCGGTTGCCAGTCCGCGTCGGCCGGTATGGGGCGCTGGATGACTCCATGCAGCAAGCCGACTTTCAAGCCCAGGGTCTTTACGGCGAACTCGGCTTCTTGGATGCCATCCAGAGGCGTCACGGTTGGAATGATGGCGGCAGGCGTGAGGCGGTCGGCATAGGCGCGGAACATGTCCGCGGCCATGACGTTGTAGGCGCGCACGCACGCGCGGCGCAGGTCGGTGGCAAGCCCGACGAAGCCGCCCAGTCCGAGAGTCGGATAGATGACGGCGAAGTCAATGCCGAAGTCAGGCAGGCGCTCGTACATCAAACGCGGGATCATGGATGTGGCGCGGTCGAGCGTATTGCCAGGGCCGAACCAGTAGTTCGGCCGCGTGACGCGCTGCCGAAGGCGCTCCTCGGGCAGGGTCTGGAACCAGCGGTCGCCTCGAGCCTGGGTTTTGACGTAATCGTCGACGGCCGACTGGCCGGCCGTCGCCTTCAAGTAGTCGTGGAAAATCGGGACAGACTCGAGCCAGTGGCCGTCGGCATCAACCACAGGGTGGTCGAGCCGACGGCGGACTTCTGCCGAAGGGCTGGGTTGGGTGGTGAGCATCACGGCGATCCTACCCGAATCGTATAGGATCCGCGGCTCAACTCCCAGCTAGAGCGCGTGGCCGCGTCTGGCCGAAGGGATTAGTCGCCACCTGGCCAGGATCGGCACGCCGGCTGGTTCATCCTTCCAGCCAGGCGTTGGTAAACGAGAACGACGCGTGCGAGGTCGGCCCCATGCCGTGAACCTTCGCGGTGGTCATCATGATGCCTGGAGAGGACGCGACGATCGGTGCGAACGACTCGTCCAGGATCAGGGTATTGAGCTGAGCGTAGATCTGCTGCTGGTTGGCCGGGTCCGTCTCAGAGCCTGCCGCTGTCACGAGCTGACTGTACGCGTCGCTCTTGAAGCCCTCGTTGTTGTTATTCGGATCCCATGCCTTGGTGCCGCCAAAGGTCGTCCCAGGCGAGAGCTGCCCGTAGGATGCCCCGGACCAGTACGAGCCAACGTATTTCCGGTTGTTGACCTGATCCAGCCAGGCGGCGGATTCGAGCACCCTGATGTTCAACGTGATCCCCAACTTGGCCAGGTCCGACTGGTAAATCTGGGTGGCGATGTTCGCCTCGGTGCTCGCCGTATACAGGCAGTCCATCTCGAGTTGGGTGACTCCGGCGCTCTGGAGCAGCGACTTCGCTTTGTCCAGGTCGAACGTGTACGTGCTGTTCTTGGCCGCGTCATACGCTGGCGACCCCGGCAGCCACATCAACGAAAGGGGCACAGCGGCCGCGTAGGTTGCGGTGTCCACGAAACGCTGTCGATCGAATGCCCAGTTGAGCGCCTGCCGCACCAGCTTGTTGTCAAGTGGAGGATTGAGGGTATTGAAGCCGATCAGATAGTAGGTTCCCGGGTTGGGATGCACCAGGGCCTGGTATTCCGGGTTACTTTTGAGCCGGTTGTAGTCGCCCAACGGCGGACCCCGCATGGTATCCAGCGCCTGGCCCTCGAACTGCGACACCATCGCCTGCGGATCGGACGCGATCGCCACCCGAACTCCATCAAGGTACGGCCGCCCGGTCTGCCAGTAGTTCTTGTTCTTCACAAGTGTGAGATGATCGCCGGTGACCCACTCCACAAACGCGAACGGCCCGGTGCCGACCGTGCTGGTCTTCGCGTTTGGGCCTTCGACCGTCTCTCTGTCGACCATGTTGAAGTACTCGAAGAAATCGAACACCAGCGGCCTGGGCTGCTCGGAGTTGAGAATAACCGTGTATTTGTCGGGCGTGTCGATGCTGGTGAACCAACTGGCCTGATTCGCAAACTGCCCCGCTCCGTCCTTTGGATTCTGGGCCCGGATGACGTTGTACTTGACGTCGTCGCTCGTGAAATCTCGGCCCGTGTGCCACTGGACGCCTTTGCGCAGGTTCACCTTGATCCGTTTGTAGTCGCCGCCCACGTCCCAACTCTCCGCCAGCATGGGCTGCGGCTGCGAGTTGCTGTCGTAGTTGGTCAATTGATCGAAGACCAGGTTGGCGGTCTCGAAATTGTTCCCCACGAACAGGTGGCCCTCGAGCGACGGCGGATCGCCGACGGTGCCGGTGCGGAGCGTACCGCCGTTCCTGGCCTGCGTCGTCACGCTCGATGCCACCGCAGCGGCGGTGGGCGTCGCAGCGACGCTTACAGATGTGCTGGCTGCGGTTAGCGAGTTGGTCGGGGCCGGAGCGGCGGTCAGTGAGGCAGACGGGTTCGCGGACTGCGCCTCCGGGCGGCAGGCCGCCATGACGGCGGCGCCCACGCCGCTGATCAGCGCGACCAGTGCACGCCGTCGACTCATCAGCCTGCCCGTTTGTTCCAGGTCCCCGTCTCCCGCTCGCCGGTGCACCAACATCTGTCGACCCCTCCCCGCGTGGGGTCATCATACCCGCGCATGTCGGTGCATTGGCGGGTCTTTTACCTGTGAGAGGCGCGGTTTCTCGGACTTGCCCGTGCCGGCGACGCGCGTGGCTGAAGCGATTACCTCCGCATTGAATGGCGTCGACCGCCCCCGCCGCATCCCTTCGGCACTGGTGCATCTGGTCCGTAGAGGCTCGACGTAGCAGGTACTGCACCGCGCAGGTCCATTCCCAGGCGAGGATTGCGGTGGAGTCGCTGAGGACCAGGCCCCGCCTCAGCCGTGTCGAAGTGGGCGCTGCG
>JAFAWJ010001069.1 GCA_019242065.1 Chloroflexota bacterium | reverse complement strand
GAACGTTCCTGGTCGTCGGCCGTGAAGGCATCCACCTCCTTGCGCTGGTCAGTGCAGGTGGACCTCGGGTCCAGCGCCGAGGCTCGGAAACCGCGCCGTCCGATTGGTAAGGTGATCCGCATCTGGCGCGGGTTTGGGCCGTCGATGCCTGCGGCAACGCGATGGGCGGAATTTGCCTGCCGCTCGCGTCCTTCGGCGGATGACGGTCCGGCGAGCCGGACCCTGTGCTCGCGGGTCAACTGGCCAATCTTCGAGACTCGACCTTGCTCATTCACCGGGCAGATGAGGGCCGTTCGCTTCGCCGCTCGAATGCCGAACGCTACATCGATCGGGCTGACTTCCTGGTGAAGATCCGCGAAGCAGCGGATGGCGCTGGCGGCCACGGGTACCTTCTGGCGGAGGGCGCGGTCATCAGATCGCACGGCGATCATGTCAATCGGTCGAGTCGCCTTGGTCGGGCGGAAGAGTGCTGCCATCTGCTGCCACGCGCCGATATGGCCAACGGCACGCGCCAATTGGTAGTGACACCAGAGTCTTATGTATGGAAGTTTCCAGGTCGATCGCGCTCGCTACGCACCGGTGGCTTCGGATTTAAGCAAAAGTGTTCGATGCCGCTACCAGTTCTTGAGGCTCCTCGGCGCGGACCGACGGCCAAGGTCCCACCAGCCAGTCGTCGCGCCGCGAGCAGCTTCAATGGCCAACCGTCGCGAGCTGCACCGTAGCAGGAGCTCGTGCGACAGACCTGGCAGTTTGACGCGCTCGTCGACAGCCGTATACGCTGGTACACTGGATCTGCTGTAAATGGATGAGCGTGTGATCTCACCAGCGTCGCCGTGGCCGCTGGGCGTGCATGCCTCCATAGTGCGGAGCTTGCCGATGCGCGAGGCTCTTGAGGTGATCATCCGCTCGGGATACAGCGGGCTGTTTTTCGAGGTTGGCTCAGACGCGGACGCGCGCGACCTGCCGGACCTGAGTGGTCTACGTGTCACGTGTGTCGGCTTTGCGGCGGACGACCAGCATTTAGTGGAGCCTGAGCGCCTGGTGGATATGGCCCTGGCGCTCAACGCCGGCAGCGTGCGTGTGTACGGTGCGTCTCTGGTCGGACAGACGTATCAGTCGGCGTACGCGGCCACGCTGCGGGACTGCGAGGCCGTTCGCCGCGCGGCCAGCACACGCGGTCTCCGCACAGTGCTGCATCAGCGCTGGGGGACGGTCACGGCCAGCGCCTCGCAGATGTACCGCGTGCTGGAGCAGTTCGATCCACGCGAAGTGGGCTGCATTTACGATCCGGGCAGCATGACCATCGAAGGCTACGAGGACTATCGCATCGGGCTGGAGATCCTCGGCAGCTACGTGGCCGACGTGCACATCGCCAACACGCGCCATTTTCCGTCAGCGCGCGGCGTGTGGGACTGGGAGTGGTCGCCGCTCAGCGACGGACTGCTGGATCTCCAGCGCCTGGCGCGCGCCCTCCGTCGAGCCGAGTATCAGGGTTGGGTGACGCTGGCGGATCGGGTGCCCGGCCTGGCCCCAGCGGCGGTCCTGGCGGCCGATCGACGCATGCTGCAGCAGGCATTCGACGACCTGGAGGGCATCGGTTCGCACAATCCCTCACGACCCCTGGACGATCACGTCGACACCGCCGAGCGACCCGTGCGCGACGCGCGGTCGCTCAGCGAGGCAGGACACGCGCCGTGAGCACACGCTGGCCGCTCTCGGCCTACACCATCTCGATTCCGCATATGGCCCCCGAGCAGGCCGTCGTCGCCGTGCGCGACGCGGGCTATACCGGCATCGAGTGGAGCGTGCACTCCCATTCACCCGAAATCAGCCGCCAGCCAACCCGACTCCACCGCAACGACCTCGGTTTTGTGGAGGCCATGCCTGAGGCGGTCCGGCACGCACGCGTGCTGTCGGAGGCGGCAGGTCTGCGCATCTCCGGACTGGGCCTCGGCGGCCAGTTCAATCGACCCGACGCCGCCCGCGAGGCGTTCGAGTTGGGCGAGATCGCCGGCGCGCCGTGCATCCGCATCCAGGCCGGCAGCACCCTGGAGGGCGCCTCGTTTGCATCGGCGTTCGAATCCGCACAGCGCATCTGCGATGGGTACGTGCGCGAAGCGGAGCACCATCCCGACGTCAAAGTGGTGCTGCATCAGCACTGGGGCACCGCCACCGCAAGCGCCAGCTCACTGTACCGGTTGCTCTCGCGGTACGACCCGCGTCTGATCGGCTGCATTTATGACCCCGGCAATATGTTTGTCGAGGGGTACGAGGACTATCGCGTCGGGTTGGGGCTGCTCGGCAGCTACGTCGCCCACGTGCACCTCAAGAACGTGCGCTATGCCCACGGACTGATGGTCGACGGCTGGCACCGCGAATGGGCGCCACTGGACGACGGGCTGGTCGATCTTCGCCACCTGTTTCGGGCGCTCGACGAGATCGGATATGCGGGTTGGATCGTGATGTCGGATGTGGGGGAGAGTCGCGAAGAGATGGCGATGCTGCGGTATAACCACGCGTATGTCGCGCGGGAGATGGAGTGTGCGCTGCAGGATGCATAGGGTCCTCAGCCGTCGCGCGGCGCTCGGACTGGTGATTGGCGCCACCGGGGCCGGAGTACTGGCGGCGTGTGGTCTCGCGCCGGCTGGTACGAGTCCCACCAACGTGGCCAACCCACCGGCGCCGACATCGCCGCCCACCGCGGCGAGTACCGCCGACACGGCGAGCACCGAGAACACCGTCAGCGCCGCCAACACGGCCAACCCGAGCAACACGCCAAACTCTGCTGCGGTCGCCAGCGCGCCCACGCGGCAGCCGAAGTCCGGCGGAACACTCCGCTACGGGCTTGCCTCGCCGCTCACCAGCCTCTGGCCCACGTTCTCCGGCACCGAGGGCACTCAGGACATCTACGATCGCCTGCTGACCTATGACGACAACCTGCAACCGGTGCCAGCGCTGATCGAGAGCTGGGAGCTCGCCAGCGACTACACGTCGATCAAGCTCAATCTGCGCAAGGGCGTCCAGTATCACAACGGTCGCGAGTTCACCAGCGACGACGTCAAGTACACGCTGGAGCGCGCGACGGACCCCAGCAAAACCTCGCCCTTGAGCCTGGTTGGACTCACCAAAGGGTGGACGGCCGAAACGCCTGACAAATACACCGCCATCTTCAGCTCCGATCAGACGCGGCTCAGCGTCTTCGATCTCCTCACCCAGTTGCGCGTCGGCGACAAGGACACACTCGATGGTGCCGACAACAAGAGCAAAGCCAATGGCACCGGACCGTTCGTCATGACAGACTGGACGCCCGGCGAGAGCGTGACGCTCACCAGGAACAAGAATTACTGGCGCTCCGGACTGCCGTATCTCGACGGCTACAACGTGCTCTTCTCGCGCGACGGACAGGCGATGATCGCCTCACTGGAAGCGGGCGCGTCGGACTTTGTGAATTATCCGCTGGCCAGCGAAGCGATTCGTCTGAGTAAGGACCCGCGGTACTCGATGCAGGCCATCTACGACGTTGGGTCGCACTACGCGATCTGGATGAACGTCGCGGTGCCGCCGCTCGACAACAAAGTAGTGCGCCAGGCGCTGAACTACGCTATCGATCGGCAGCGCTTCATCGACACGGCCCTCGGTGGTCTGGTCGGGCCGCCGATGAACCTGCCCTGGCCGACGTATTCCCCCGCCTACGAAGCCAGCAAAAACAGTACGTATCTGTTCGATCTCGACAAAGCCAGAGCGTTACTCACGTCAGCCGGCGTGACGGGCTTTGACACCGTCATCACCTACGCGACCGTCGGCGAGGTCACCGAGTTCTCGACCATGGCGCAGATCTATCAGGCTGATCTGGCAACGATTGGTGTCAATGCCACTCTGCAGCCGCTGGACAATGCGACCTGGACGGATGCCGCGGTGAAAGCTGCCTATCAGGGTCTGGCGGTGGGCCACCCTGGCGGCTTCGGAGCCCAGGATGCAACCTCCGGCCTGCAGACCGGCGCCTTCGGAGTTGCCAATACCTTTACGAATTTCAGTAGCCCGGAGTACACGCAGACCGTCCAGGCGGCGGCGGCCGAGATTGATCCGACGGCGCGTCGCCAGTTGTATTCCAAGATCAACGACATCATTCTCGACAACTGTTTCACCATGCCGCTGTGCTCACTGCTGCAGGTTTCGCTATCAACGGCGAAGGTGCACGGGATTGTTCGTGATCGGTCGGGTGGTGGGCTCACGCTCACCTCGACCTGGATGGAGTAGTCCTCGGGGGGTATTCCCCAGAGGGGACCCAGGTGGGACGGGTTCGACGGTTCAGCCATCGGGAGGCCGGAGTCGGGAGACACTGGCCTGGCTCGGTTCCGCGGCTAGCCACCGGGAGGCCCGACCCGAGAGACAGTGGCTTGACTTGGTTCCGCGATTAGCCACCAGCGGGCTCGAGTCAACAAATAGTGGTCTGACGTTCAGGTTTGAACCGGATGGAGTCTTTCGCTGAAATTGAAATCCCAGACACAAGGGTCCGCGCTCGATGAGACCCAACGTGCTTCGATGGAGACTAACTGGGCGTCAGGCTCGCGAGGTCGTCGAGGGTGAGCGGTGTATCGGCAACGGCGGCGTTGGCGCGCACCTGGTCTGGGGACGTTGCGCCGGCGATGACCGAGGCGACCGTCGGTTGTGCCAGCAACCCTCCGAGTGCAACTTGCAGCCAGGACCAGCCTCGCTGCTGAGCGAGGGTTTCGATGGCTTCCAGCGTGTTGAAATCAGCAGTGTTCAACACGTTGGGGCGCCTGGCCAGCCGGGTCCCCTCCGGCGGCGGGCTATCGCGCCGATACTTGCCGGTGAGCAGTCCGCTCGCCAGGGGAGTGTGCGGCACCAGTCCCATGCCGTAGCGTGCGCACACCGGAACGACCTGATCCTCGACACTCCGATTCAGCAGGTTGTACAGATTCTGCGCGGCGACGAAGCGTGCGGACTTCGACGTCCTGGCCGCCCACTGCGCCTCCACCAGCTGCCACGCCAGCATGTTGCACACGCCGACGTACAGGACCTTGCCCTCGACCACCAGCTCGTTCAAGGTTTCGAGCGTCTCCTCGATCGGTGTCTCCGGGTCCGGGTGGTGCAGGTAATACAGGTCCACGTAGTCCGTCTGCAGGCGTCGCAGGCTGTCCTCCAGCTCGCGGCGGATGTTGCGTCGCGAGCCGGGCGCCACATCCGGTGGATGCAGACGAAATCCGAACTTGGTGGCCAGTACGACGCGGTGTCGCTCGCCCTTGAGTGCGTGGCCCAGCATCCGCTCGGAGCCGTCGGGGCCACCGTAGGCGGGGGCTGTATCGAAGAACGTTATTCCAGCGTCCAATGCCGCGTGGACGACCTGGGTGGTTGGTTCTTGGCCGATGTTGGTGCCGAAGTTGTTGCCACCCAGACCGATCACCGAGACCACCAGGCCGGAGGCGCCCATGTGCCTGTACTGCACGTCGATCCAAAGGATACACACTCCATGCCGTGCGACGGCTTGCGGACGGCAAGATTGAAAAGCAAAGCTGCTTGACGCTCCTGCTCAGCATTGTGAACAATGGCCGGCAAGGAGAACCGCCAGTGATCGTCAGTCGCCGTGCCGCTGTCCGCCTCCTGGCGGGTGTTGCTGGAGCGTCCGCGCTCGTCGCCTGTGCCCCCATCGCCGCGCCCCAGGCCGCGCAAACTCCGTCGGACCTCACCCCGGCCGCTAACACACCCGGTTTCTCGCCGACCCTTCACCCCAAAGCAGGTGGCCAACTGCGCGCCGGGCTGGCCGGGAACGTCACCACCATCTGGCCGGTCGGTGGCGGCACCAGCTCCTGGGAAGTCACCGAAGGTATGTATGACTTTCTGATGACCTATGACGACAGTCTGAACCCTGCGCCCGGACTGATCGAGAGCTGGGATCAGAGCAGCGACCTCACCCAGCTCAAGCTCAACGTGCGCCAGGGGGTGATGTACCACACCGGCCGCGAGCTCACCAGCGATGACGTGAAGTACACGCTGCAGCGCGCGACTGATCCGTCCAAGACCTCACCCATCACGCTGGTCGGTCTGGCCAAGGTCTGGCAGGTCGAGACCCCTGACAAATACACGGTCATGATGAAGTCCGACCAGGCGCGCATCGGGGTGTTCGACCTGCTCACCCAGTTGACGGTCGGCGACCAGCAAACGCTCGAAGGGCCTGACGCGAATGTCAAAGGTGTTGGCACCGGGCCATTCACCTTTGCCGAATGGCTCGAGGGCGACCACATCGCGTTCTCAAAGAACACCAACTACTGGCAGACCGGTCGCCCATATCTCGATGGCTATCAGTTCACGTTTTATCGCGATGCGCCGTCGATGATCACCGCCTTCGAATCCGGTGCGCTGGACTTTGTCTCGTATCCACAAATCCAGGACGTCCTCCGTTTGCGTCAGGATCCAAAATACGACGTCCAGGCCATCTTCGACGTTGGCACCAACTTCGCGGTGTGGGTGACAACCACCCAGTCACCGTTCGACAACAAGCAAGTTCGACAGGCGCTGAACTACGCCATCGATCGCCAGCGGTTCAGCGATACACTGCTGGGCGGTCTGGCTGGGCCGCCGAAAGACCTGCCCTGGACGACCTACTCGCCCGCGTACGAGGCCGACAAAAACGGTCGCTACACGTTCGACCTGGACAAAGCCAGATCGTTGTTGAACGGCGCGGGTGTCACGCAGGTTGATTCCGTTGTCAACTACGCCTCGGACTCGGGCCCGGTTCCCGAGTTCGCCCAGATGGCCCAGATTCTTCAGTCGGACCTGAGCAAGATCGGCGTGAACCTCACCATCGAACCACTGGAGACGGCCATCTGGGTGCAGACAGCCGTAAGCGCCGGCTACAAAGGGTTGGGTATCGGGATGCCGGGCAACTTCGGCGCGCTGGACGCCACCTCTGGACTGGCCACCGGAGCCTACGGCGTCGTCAGCCCTTTTACCGGCTTCAAGAGTGATACGTACACGCAACTGGTACAGGCCGCGTCGGCGGAGTTGGACCCTGCCAAACGCAAGGACCTGTACTCCAAGATCAACGATCTGCTCCTGGATGAGTGCTTCACCATGGCGACGTGCTCGTTCCTGCAGTCGTCCGCGACGACGACCAGGGTCCACGGCGTGGTCCACCAGCGCGTGGGTGGATATCTGAGCCTGCGGGACACGTGGATGGAGTGAGCATGTCAGTTGCCGAAGGCCCTGGGCAGGTGCGGGTGTGCGCAGGAAAGGAGATCAGATGAAGTTAGGCTTCTGGACACTGTACGACGTTGACTGGACAAACGCGGAGATCGCGCGCAAAGCGGCGGACCTTGGGTACCAGGGTGTCGACCTGCGGGTCACCGCACCGGGTCGCAACTCCGGAATGGGCGAGAATCTGACGCTGCAGGCCAGTCAGCAGGACATTGATGACACGAAGCGCGTCTTTGCCGAGGCTGGAGTCGAGATCTCGAGCCTGAACTGCTACAACTCAAGCCCGACGACAATTGATACCTCCGCTCTGGCCGCATTCGAGTCAGAAATCCGGCAGCATGCGGAGCTCGCTCGAAAGCTGCGGACGCCACGGGTCCGCTTTCAACTGACCGCGGTACCGGCGAGCGGTATCGCGTGGGAGACGTACCTGGATCACATCTGGGACGCGGTGGGCCACGTGTTGGACGCCGTGTCCGGCATCAACGCCGTCGTCGAAAATCATCCCGATCGCGCCAACGCCGAACAGCTCCTGGCGACGGCGCAGCGGAAGGACGATCCGCGCATCGGCGTCGAGTTTTCGCCCGATCACGCGGTGGTCATGCAGGAGAACGTGTTCGATCTGATCGAGCGTTACACACCCTACATTCACCAGATCTGCTATGCCGACCGCAAACTCGTCCAGGAGGACCTGGCGCGCTTCGACGGCCGCTATTATTACCTCCGTTACGAATCCTGCTGGATTGGTGACGGCGCGGTGCCGGGCCGAGAAATGCTCTCCAGGCTGGCCCAGCATGGTTTTGACGACTACGTGTCACTGAAGTGGGAGAAGTCGGCCAGGTTCGGCCACCACTTGCCGTCCAGCGAGTCAGCGTTGGAGCACTTTCCGAGCTATATGCGCCAACTGGGAGTTCCCCACCTGGAGGTAGCGTCCCGATAGGATTGTTGGGCAATCTTGCTGGACAATATACTCCGCACATGAGTCTGCAGGAGCGACGTCAGCACGTGTCGAACTCCACAGACGCTGGCCACCGAGACGCCACGTATCAGGCGATTCGGGACGGCATATTCAAGGGCACCTATGGTCCCAACCAGCGGCTTACGGAGATGGACCTCTCAGCCGAGCTCGGCGTGAGCCGACAGACGGTGGGCATCGCCCTGGTCCGCCTGCAACAGGAGGGACTGGTGGTCAGCCGACCCAACCGCGGCGCGTCGGTGCGGTCGGTGACCGTCGCCGAGGCCCTGCGCGCGCTGCGCATCCGCGAGGCCCTGGAAGGCGTGGCGGCCGCGCTGGCGGCTGAATTCGTAACCGCCGCGGAGCTTGCCGAAATCGACGACCTGGTGGTGCACATGAAACCTCGAGCGGAGCCGGCGGCGCTGGTCGTGTATTCTCAGCAGAGCGCGCGGCTGCACGAACTGGTTCTGAAGGCCGCGCGCGACCAGACGCTCGAACGCATGCTGGCGTCCTTGAACTACGCGCTCCTGCGCTACCAGGCTCTCACGATGCTGGTGCCGGGTCGCTTACATGAGTCGTTGGTCGAGCACCGGCAGATCGTGAAGGCAATCCACTCGCGGAGTGCGGCCGACGCCGAGCAGGCCGCTCGGCGTCATA